>CAYPUP010000260.1:0-3828 GCA_964413795.1 uncultured Ignavibacteriales bacterium | reverse complement strand
TGTCTCCTACCGAATGGCCCGGCAGTGATAAACCCTGCCTCTACGGGATTATACAATTTTGTTGATGGTACAGTTACTTACTCACTTGAATAGGCAACCAGGCAGTTAACGTCATATTTGGACAATAAACTCCGCCAAAAGAGAAATTCAAGATCAATAACAGCCGATATGCCAACAACTTCAGCCCCAAGTTTTTCAACCAGATTACAGGCGGCTTTTAAAGTACCCCCGGTTGCTATCAGATCGTCAACAATGACCACCTTATCCCCTTTATTGAGAGCATCGGTATGAATTTCAATACTATCGGTTCCATATTCCAGCGAATATTCCTGCGAAATAGTCTTGGAAGGCAATTTCCCCGGTTTTCTAACTGTAACCAAACCAATATGTAATCTATCTGCAATAGCTGCCCCGAAAATAAACCCGCGGGATTCAATAGCGACAATTGCATTCGGGTTTTTTGAGCGGACATATTTTTCCATTTCATCCAGAGCCAGCTTAAATCCTATCGGATGCTGAAGCAGAGTCGTGATATCATAAAAACAAATACCCGGTTTTGGAAAATCCGGTACACTGCGAATATATTTTTTTAAATCAGACATTATTACCCTCTAATAAGTCACTTTAAAATCAGTAAATTCACCTTTGAATTCAAGCCAATTAACATTTATATCTCTGACAACGGCGCTGCGTGGTCCAATTTTTAATTCTTCGATAAATGATTCTATGAGCGACCTTTCACCTTCAACCTGGGTCGAAACAGTATTGTCATGGTTATTTTTCACCCAGCCAGTTAACCCGAGATTACGAGCACTATTATAACAATAATACCGATACCCAACCCCCTGAACATAACCACTGATAAGAATTTTTGCTCCTACCGAACTCATTCGTCTCCTCTGGCTAACTTCATCGCCATCTTTGCCGCTTCAATCGGGTCGTCAATTTGCAACATGTCCTCCCCCAGCTTCCAGGCCGAAACTGAAATCAGCGGCTTTTTAGCCTGCAAGGCAAAAGCCATTTCTGACAAAGTTCCATACTTGCCCGGTAAAGCTATAACAGCATCAGCCGTGCGCACAACAATAATATTTCGCGCTTCCCCAAATCCGGTTGGGATTACATAGTCAATAAATTCATTAGCGTCGTTTTTATCCATAGTAGGTAAAATGCCGATTGTTGTTCCCCCGGCCTCTTTTGCCCCGCGAGCCGCCCCTTCCATTACGCCTTCCAATCCCCCGCACACGATAATTCCACCCTGCTCAGCTACATATTTTCCAATCTCTGCAGCCATATCCTTTAGTTTTTTTGAACATTTACCTGCCCCCACAACAGCTATAATAGGCTTTCTCACCACCGTCATATGTGGATTCCTCTCTTTGATTATAATAGCAATGTTGTATCATAAGATTGCTTGCATCTAATTAGATGATCGCTGAACAAATTTTTGAAAAATCGGGGCGACTGGATTTGAACCAGCGACTCCTTAGTCCCGAACCAAGTGCGCTACCAAACTGCGCTACGCCCCGAATATTTGGAACCAACCAAAAAAGGATGATTTCGGATAAAAGTCAATAGTTTTCCCACGAAGTGGGTTTTATATCTTTACCTTGAGCTTTTGTAAATTATTTAGCGTATCGGTATCAGTAAAATTTAACCTTAGAGGTGTTACAGAAACTATCCCCCGATTGACAGCCTCATAATCGGTTCCGCTGGTGTTTTTCCATTTCGGCGTCCCACCAATCCAGTAATATGCCTTTCCGCGGGGATCTGTTTTGTGGATAATTATATCCTTGTACAATCTGATACCCTGTTTTGTAAATTCAAATTTAGTGTATGGCTTTCCATTATCCCGAGGGAGATTTATATTTAAAAATGTAGCCGGATCAAGTTTTAAACTGTCATACATTTTAATTAGCTTTACAATAAAAATTGCCGCCCGTCTCATAGGCGTCCCTGGTTCATAGCCGGCCATTGAAACGGCAATAGATGGTACTTTGATAATAGAACCTTCGATTGCTGCAGCGACCGTACCGGAATAGGTAACATCATCCCCCATGTTGGCACCGTGATTGATACCGGAGATTATCATTTCTGGTGGTTTTTTCCTGAAGAAATGATATTTCGCCAGCATTATACAATCAGTCGGAGTACCATCGGTAGCATATCTCTGATTATCCAGCTTATGCACTCTGAGAGGACGATTAAGGGTTAGTGAATGTGATGAGGCCGATTGTTCCCTATCAGGAGCAACCATGTAAACTTCGGAGACTTTTTCAAGTTCTTTGAAGAGAGCCTTGATACCATCGCTGAAATAGCCGTCATCGTTGGTAATCAGAATTCTTTTTCTTAGTTTTGACATAGTGGTTAGTCTATTACAAAATCTTCTCTAAAGCAAGGTAATCATAAATGATATGATTCACTATGCAAAAATCCTCTTCCAGATTTGCCTTATAAAGCGGCCGGTATCTTTAAAGGGATTTATATAGGATTGCGAACCTTCATATACTGTCGAGATTGATACTTCAACTATTGGACAACCCACCGCACCGACCTTAAAAAGCATCTCCGATTCAAAATCATATTTTACCGTTTTCAGGGGAATAGCTTTTAAAACCTCTGTCGGAATCAACCTGTAACCCGATTGGCTGTCACGAACCCGTTGGGAGGAGAATATCGAAATAATCATCGAAGTCAGATTATTAGTCAGCCATCTTGCAAAAGGCATAATTTTTAAATTTATATCCCGTGTTCCCATAACCAGTCTTTTGCCGTTATCAAGAGCAAAAAACCGGGGTATCTCCTCAGGCAAATGTTGAAGGTCAGCATCAATAGTCAGGACAGAACGATAGTTCTCTTTTATAGCATATTCAAAACCAGCCATCAGTGCCGCCCCTTTTCCCATGTTTTCCGGGAAGGAGATATATTTGACATTATGCTTTTTGATCAATTCCAACGTATTATCAGAGGAGCCGTCATTGACTAACAAAAGATTCGAGTCGCAAACATATTTCAAGCAACGGGGAATAAGTTCATCGAGATATTTCCCAGCATTGTATGCCGGAATCAGGACTAATACGGAATTTTGATTGATGTCATTCATAAAAACCAAAAAGGCCTCGGAGAGGCACTTAATCAAATTAAAATTATAATAAAATTTAAAATGGTCGGAGCGAGCCGATTTGAACGGCCGACCTCTCGCACCCCAAGCGAGTGCGCTAACCAAGCTGCGCTACGCTCCGACAATAGTGCTACCAAAAGCATACCAATCTACTCAATAGCTCTGGAAACTCAAGAGAAAATTTTTAGTATTTCCTCGATATCATTCCTGATCTGGCTGATAAGCGTATTTGTTTTGGCTGTATGTTTCAGATCTTCCCTCACTTCCCCATGACGGCGCATATTAAGCTTGGCTCTCGCTCCGGCGATAGTCAATTTTTCCTTAGTCCGCAGATACTTAATCCGGTTGAGAATTTCGATATCACCCTGCGTATAAGTCCTGTTGCCGCCGCGGCTCTTTTTGGGGTTAAGGGTCGGGAACTCTTTTTCCCAGTACCTCAACACATACGGTTCCAGTCCAGTCATTTGAGCTACTTCACTTATGGAGTAGTAAAGCTTTTCATTAACGGTCTTCTTTTTGCCCATTAATAACTACCTATCCCTATATTCAACTCCAAATTTCAGGTTTTAATTCTCTTCCCATAAGCTCCTGAACAGCTTCGGAAGGGGATTTATTTTCAAATAATACGTTATAAACGGCTTCTGTCAGAGGCATCTCTACCTTATGTATCCTCGCCAGTTCTCTTCCGGATTTCGTCGTCTGGACCCCTT
>CAYPUP010000259.1:0-3872 GCA_964413795.1 uncultured Ignavibacteriales bacterium | reverse complement strand
GGCAACAGCACGATAGAGGTTGGCTGGGATAGATTGTCCGACATCACAAAGCTTATATAGCGCCCGAGCCAACGGACGATCCTCTACAACCGGAATATTATTTTCAATGGCGATCTCTTTGATTCTCAGAGCAACTAAGCGCTGTCCTTTAGCGACGACATATGGAGCCGTTGAACCATCCTGATCATATTTTAAAGCAACAGCATAATGGGTCGGGTTGGTGATAACGACATCAGCCAGTGGAACAGCTTTCATCATCCGGGAACGAGCCATCTGCATCTGAATCTGGCGTACGCGGGATTTAATTTGAGGTGAGCCCTCGGTATCTTTGTGTTCGTCTTTGAGATCCTGATGGCTCATCCGGATTGATTTTTCAAATTCGTATTTTTGATAGACATAATCCAGAACGGCTATAATCAGAATAACGGCACCGACTTTAAGAGCCAGTTCCAAAGAGAGTTTGCCCATTACGCCGGCCACCTGCACAACGGTCATATCAGCTAACTGGAAGAAACCATAAAACTCACCGGCGATAACTTTATAAGCGACAAAACCAACCACTAAAAGTTTGAGGACATCCCTTATTAACTGAACCAGGGATTTCATTCCGAACATTCTTTTGAGGCCGCTAATGATATTTAATTTATCGAACTTCGGTTCCAGCGCTTTAGGTGTTATGCGGAAACCGACCTGGGCAACATTGGCGCCAAAAGCGATAACTGTCAGAACCACAAATAAAGGTCCCATAATCAGGAAAAACTTCAGCAGGTTATCAACGAAGCCTTTGTAAAAAGTCGGTTCAGCGGTTGCAATAAGAGGAGCATTAGCCATCGTGTAGCGCATAAGCATCTGCGTCTGAGAGGCAAGATATGGAGCCATAAAATAGATCGTCGTAAAACCAAGACAGATAATAGCAGCCGAATTAAGCTCGACCGATTTGGCTACTCGTCCCTGTTCACGTGATTTCTCGCGACGCTTAAATGTCGCTTTCTCTGTTCTTTCCTGAAAACTCTGTTCAGCCATATCTTATACCTCGCCCCAGGCGGCAAAAATTACCCGCATCTCGCTGTCCATAAGATTGACAAAATTTTCAAGAACATAGGCAAACAACGGCAGCGACAAAGCAACCACTGTCAGGCCAACACCGATTTTAATTGGGAAACCAACAAAGAAGACGTTCATCGTCGGCATAACTTTTGAGATCAATCCCAGAGCAACATCTGTTAAGAACAGAGTCACAATTACTGGAGCGGCCAATTTGACAGCTATAACAAAAACGTAGCCGGTGTATTTCATCATAAGCTCAGCTATAGGAGCTGACATCGAAGCCGTCCCCACCGGAATAGCCCGGTAGCTGTCAACCAGAGCAGTGATGACCATATGATGGCCGTTTATAACCAGGAATATCAAAGTAGCGATAAGCACCCAGAAACGGGCAATAACCGAGACCTGACCAGAGGTATCAACATCAGGCAGACTGACCATGGCAAAACCGAGCTGGTAGCCTAAAATAGCACCACCTGTTTTGATACCCATAAAAACCAGATTGAAAGTAAGTCCTATTACAAAGCCGATTAAAATCTCTTTGATGGCTAATCCGGCTAACTGCCAGAGGGATGTAATTGTTTGAATTTCCGGATGATTTATTGCTGACACAATAATTCCGGAAAGAATTATAACCAAACCGACTCTGATAGTTTTTGGAATAGTGTTATCACTAAAAATAGGAGCAATCAGGATTAATCCTGATGCTCTCAGTAAAACTAAGAGAAAAATTTGAAGTGTTTCGGTACTGTAGTTAATAAAATCAAACAAGTTTTTACATCCTTACCTTCTGTTATTACTAATAGCTATTACAAAACCTGTGCCAGTTTGAAACAGTATTGAAAATGAATACAAGCCATTGTAATTCTTAGACTTAAGCATAAGTAATCAAGGCAGATTAAATGTAGCTTCGCCGCGTGTGGAAATATTTACCAGTTGTGTAGGAAAATTGTTCAGGAATGATACTAAAGGTGAAATGTTAAAAGAGTATCATCATAATAGAAATTATAGATTTATAATGATTTTTGTTTTTAACTTGACAATATTACCCAATCTGGGTACATTCATACCCGAAATGGGTATGAAGTCAAAAGATGTGTCAGCAGTACTTTTCCCGGGTACAAAACGTAAAATTCTATCACTGTTTTTCCTTAATTCGGATCAGGAGTTCTATTTCTCAGAAGTGGTTCGTCTAACAGATACTCGTCAGGGTGTGATTCAACGGGAGTTAAAAACACTTACTGAAGCAGGTATTCTTAATGCAGAAAAACGAGGGCGACAAAAGTTCTACAGTGTTAATAGGAAGAATTCAATTTTCCAGGATTTACGAAATATCATATTCAAAACATTTGGTGTAATCGGCCAGATTCTGGAGGCGTTGGAACCGTTAATGAAAAAGATTAAAGTTGCATTTGTATATGGATCCTTCGCCAAAGGTGAGGAAATCTCCAGTAGCGACATCGATCTTTTTATTATCGGAGGCGCACGTCTTGACGAGATCGTCAGCGCTCTTTCCACCGTCGAGCAAGCCATTGGTCGCGAAATCAATCCCACACTCTTCTCAGAAAAAGAATTCAAGAGTAAGTGGTCTAAGAAAAACCATTTTCTTAGATCAATAGTGAAAACGAAAAAGGAATTTATTATAGGATCAGAGGATGAGTTTAGAGGACGGGCTCAATAGCAGGTGGCTTCACAAACATGAAACGAGCGCCGAAGAAATCCAGGCGTTAATACACAGCGCCGAAGAAGATATTCGAAGCGCAAAGATCAAAGGTATTGCTGCCGGCTGGAAGCTCAATATGGCATATACGGCTGCTTTGCGATATGCTCGAGCAGCATTGTATGCTAGCGGTTATCGTCCAAGTAGAGAGCGGGAACACGAACGCACTATAGATTCGCTCAACTACACAGTAGATTTGATAAATGCTGAAATTATTATATTACTGCAAAAGATTAGAAAAAAGCGACACACTGCTACTTATGATTCAGTCGATATGATTTCTGATAGTGATGCAGATGCTGCAATGGAAGTTGCAAAAGAAATTAGCCAAAATGTAGTACTTTGGCTTAAAGAGAATCATCCAGAGTTACTTATAGAGGAAAATTAAATATTGTTCTCTAAATCTCATATAATTGCAGAAATAAAGCGAACGGCTAAGGATAACGGCGAGAAACCTCTGGGAATGGCACGATTTGAACAAGAGACAGGTATAAGTATGAAGGATTGTCTGGGAAAATACTGGGCTCGATGGGGTGATGCATTAAAAGAAGCAGGATTTAAACCAAATACATTGCAAGGCCGTCGAAACGAAGAAGATTTACTGGAGAATCTGGTGTTGTTAACACGTCACCTTGGACATTTCCCTTTTACAAACGAAATAAAACTCTGGGGCAGAAAGAATCCAGGTTTTCCTTCGCACAATACGTTTAGAAGATTTGGGAAGAAGAAGGATCAATTGGACCGATTGGCTGAGTTTTGTAAACGATGTGGATATTCAGACGTAGAAAATATCTGCGTTGGAGAATTATCACAAATCTCAGATAATCATAATCAAAATGATAATGATAATGTAATTGATTCTGATCAGAATGTTGGATATGTCTACCTATTAAAGTCTGGACGATTTTATAAAATTGGTAGAACAAAATCTTTAGAACGAAGAGAATATGAACTAAAAATTCAACTTCCAGAAAAACATTCAAAAGTCCATCATATCAAAACTGATGATCCGATTGGAATAGAAAAATATTGGCATAAACGAATTAAAGATTGCCGCAAAAATGGTGAATGGTCTAGACTGACAAGAGATGATGTAACAGCTCTCAAA
>CAYPUP010000258.1:1171-3903 GCA_964413795.1 uncultured Ignavibacteriales bacterium | reverse complement strand
AGAAAGAGCGAATTCAGGCGATTGGCTTTTAATTGCAGAATATGACGGCAGCTTCGCCCAAGTATCTTATTAGAAAGAGTATTTGTAGTTTCAACCTGATCAATTACATGATTAATATATTCATTCATAAGCTGGACTAATGCCAAAGAGTCGGGATAGTAGCCCATCTTTTGTAAGGAAAGATTATAGAGATAATCTTCAACTACAACTGTAGTATGAACAACAGTCATGCCATGATCTTCAAGAAAGGCACTCACATACTCCCGTGCTTTCTGGTCTTTGCCATAATGAAGATATGGATACCTGAAATATCTTGGTTGTTGACCAAACCCTGACAACATCGTTTCAAGAGCCTCGTTCCCCTTACGGATATCAATTAAAAACTGCTCGATACCTATCTCATGAAGATCCGAGAAGGAGTAGGACATATTCCCCAACCGATGGCCATCATTGAGCCATTTTCCGAGAAGGTCGTAATCCCCTTCGATATTTTTACCAATAACAAAACCGGCAGCTCTTATGTTGTGGGCTTTTAGCGTATCCATAATAAGTTGCATAGTCACTTGTTGATTGCGAGCATCAAATGATTCCGAGGCTGGGAGCTCATCAAATGTGATACAAATTCTCACATCAGATTTTGGAGTACTTTTATTTGATTTATCTTCAGCAGAAATTTTAGTGGAAATTGATAATAGTGAAAAAATTACTAAAAGAATTGATATTTTCTCAATCTTTTTTATTAAAACACCCGATTTTACACACATAATTGCCCATTCTTTTTTTACCTAAATAATTCTTATATAACAACTTAAGTAATTGATACAAAAAAATTGCCATATTTATTTAATTACTATTAAAAGCCAAAAAACATTGATTTTTTAGCCTTTATTGCACTTTTAATTGTTATAAAGTTGTTATTTTGAAAGCAACAAAAAACAGATAAAACTCGTTTACTAAGCAAGAATTGTAATTTAAGTATTGTAACTTATTGGTAATTAAGGCATTATCTTCCCCGGCGAGCTGTTTACTTAATTCAAATTGAAATTTGCTTTTAGGAAAGAAATTGTGTATATTAAAGGCTGATAAGTTGTTTATCAAAGAGACCTGTTTTTAGGTAGAGGGATAATTTAAACAATGGATCTATGTAAATGAGTAAAAAGGTTATTATAGCTGCGAACAATATGATCTTCACATCCAAGATCATGACGTACCTTGACGGCTGGGATGCAGAAGGGATCAAGGCGATCAGGTCGGATGAGATATTTACCAAGGCTCAGGAATTAAAACCTGATCTGATTATTATTGATCTCAATCTCAATGGCATTGAAGCCCCGACGTTGATTAACAAACTGCGTTCCTACGGAGCCACCAAAGAGATCCCGATTGTCTGTTATTCTCCCAACGTTCTTAAGGATCAGATGAAAGCGGCTAAAACAGCGGGAGCAACCGAGGTGCTGCCCAATTCACAAATGACATCTCGTATGAGCAAGATTCTGGGTAAGTATGTTCAGAATTAATCTCTGATGTGAAAAAATAAAAAATGCCGGATAATATTATCCGGCTTTTTTTTGCCTGTTATTCAGTATTTACATTATGCTTAAAGATCCAGGCTTCATGAGTTGGATTATGGTGCGGATTAAGTAGATGAAGTACACAGTCAATTGTTGACGGCCCGACATGGAATAGCGGTTCAAATGTTCCCAGATGAATTTCCAGAGAATCTAAATATGCCTGAAGATATTCCTTCTTTTTAGGATATAGAATATAATAACTCTCAAGCGTGTCAATTCCATATTCCCCAATATGCTTTTCGATCCCTTTCCAACTGGTAATATTAAATCGAGTCCTTCCTGAAAATCCGACATAGTCATCAGGATACAACTCGTTATATTTCTCGGGAGAGAAAAATACAACCGTAGGCTTCGTTTCCATCCGCTCGATTTCAACCATAGGCTCAACGAGTCCTTTGTGGCCATAGTTCATCGTAAAAAGAGGCAGCAGAATAAGATTTATCGCTGCTGAAAATAAAACCATACCTATAGTAGTCTTCCTGTATTTGAACAATAATCCTTTTTCAGAAAATTGCTGCCATATTACCAAAACCATTATCAATAAAACAACAGGCAAGATAGGCATAAGAAATCTTTCCTGACGGTTCCAAAGAAGAGTATGAAATAGAATAAATGAAAGAGTAGTGAAGACTATCATGCGATGGCTGAACCAGAATTTTTTAATTCCAGCCAGAATAAAGGTAATGATTGAAAGGGGCGGGATAAATAAAAATATCAGAACAGCAGCGTATACCCATACAGGTTCACTGACCGGAGGGGTCGATTGAAAATCTGATATGCTCGGCAGCTGGCTTAATGTTCCCTGAAGAAATGATCCCAGTAACCAATATTCAAGCAATCCGGAAATTATTACAATCAAAATAACTCCATAACAATAATTGAGAGCTTCTCTGATTCTTTTGTATTGCCAGATTAAAATTATGGGGACAAGAAAGGCTGCAAAGACAATCTGGAATCTGATTACCCAAGCTATTCCAGTAGCAATCCCGCTCAAAAATAATACCGATGAATCCTGTCTTTTGTATTCATATTTCAGCAAAAAGTAAATCGCCAGAATCCAGAAATTACCGCTGAAAAACTCGATCAATGTTCTGGAGGAGAGAGTCGGGAAAGCAAAATGAAGGGCAACCAACAAACCGCCTATTAACGCCCATTTAGTTG
>CAYPUP010000258.1:0-1071 GCA_964413795.1 uncultured Ignavibacteriales bacterium | reverse complement strand
GGGAAAGCAAAATGAAGGGCAACCAACAAACCGCCTATTAACGCCCATTTAGTTGATTTAGTTACAATCTCAGTAGATTTATAAATCGCATAAACAGAGATCAAAGATATAAGGCTGTTAAAAGCTCTTACTCCATACATCAGCTTATCAAGAGATTCGATGCCAAAGGCAAACAGGAACTTCATGACACCAAATAGACACAGGGTATATACGGGGCTGCGCCTGATAGTTTCGGGATCGGTTCTACCGCCCCAGGTAATGAATCCCTGATCGGAAAATAATCCATTTTGCAGCCACTTATATGCAACCGAAACCGTTTCATAGTGGTCGTCGGTATATAAATACCCTTTGGAAAAAATGACTGCCAACAGCCTGAAAACTATAGCTGTTATCATTACCGTGGCGAGAGGATTATCTTTTGCAAGACGAATCAGGTATATTTTATTAATTTCTTTATTAGCCATCCAGAGAGAAAGTATGTTGTTTTCTATATTAAATCAAGATAAGTTCAGGGCATGATTGTTATCAATGATACAGCATTATTCTTTTATATAGAAAAAAATCAGGTTATTCTTATTTCCAAAGAGTATAACAGTCAGAAAGAGAAACAAAGATAATGTTAAAATATTTTCTGATTATTCTGATAATTATCATTTCCTCCATAACTCATGCCTTTGATCTCGATTCCCTGCTTCTAAAATCGATAGGAGGGCCGAAAGCATATAATCAGTTAGAAAAATTAAAATCGTACAGCTTTGAAGGCCGGGTCAATTTCAACGGAGTTACGGGTACATTCAGTCAATATTTCAAGACACCAAACAAATTATATCTCGCACTCAGATTGAATGGGATGACTCTGATTCAGGCTTATGATAGCCGCACTGTTTGGCAGCAGGACCATAATAACCTTGTCTCTGAGGTGTCGGGGTATGAACGTCAATCCTTGCTATCCTCTGTCTATATGGAATCCTTTGCCTTTCTATTTCCCGATAGAATGACGGGTGGTTGTGAATATATCGGAGATACAATTTATAATGAAAAGGTATTTCATCAAGTTGCCTTTTATCCTCT
>CAYPUP010000257.1:0-3953 GCA_964413795.1 uncultured Ignavibacteriales bacterium | reverse complement strand
TCCCCCCTCGAGAATTTTTCGCAGAAGAGGGTGGGTTTTATATCTCTGGAATTTCATATGGGGATCATTGGTCGGATCCGGAGAATTTAACCCCACCGCATATCCAACCGATACCAAGGTATCACTCATGCCATAAATCCACCCGCCTCCATATTCATTATTAGGCTGCGGCCAGCCAATAGTATGAATTACCTGTCCGGCTTTGATCTGTCCTCGCGGGACTTCCCAAACTTCCTTGACACCAGTCAAATACATTTGCGGCAAGCTGTCTCTTCTCAGTTCCGGGATTTTTTCAAAGGCTCTTTTGGTCAGCGAGCCATGAACCCCCTCGCATAGAATTGTCATTTTGGCTTTAATAATTGAACCCGGTTCAAAATTGGACTTGGGCTCCCCTTCTTTGTTGAGTCCCAGATCAACCGTTTGGACACCGGTAACTTTGCCTTCTTCGACAATCAAATCAAATCCGGCCAAACCAGCATAAATATCTATACCGCAGGATTCAACCTGTTCGCTCATCCAGGCCGATAATTTATTTAGTGATACAATATAATTTCCATGATTGCTTAATGAGGCAGGTTCGAATGGAAACTTGGTGGCGGCATTTTCACGCAGCCAGTACATTGCTTCCGTGGTAACCGGTGATTCCAGAGGTGCCCCCATCTCTTTGAAGTCCCCGTATAACTCTTCCAATCCGCGGGGATCCATAACCGCCCCGGAAAGGGAATGAGCCCCGACATGAGATCCCTTTTCAATAAAAAGGATTTCCGGCATTTCGATTGTTTCGTCAGCTTCGATTAATTTTGCAAGTTTATATGCCAGAGCTAACCCGGCGGGACCTGCACCGACTATGGCAAGATCAGTTTCAAGAATTTCACGCTCTATATCCATACCTACACCTTCCTTTCTTAATGTAGAGAATATAGGCAATGAAATAATTTTTGAAAAGAACTACTTAGAGGCTGCCGATCTCTTTTTATAATTATTTTTCGGTTTGTGGATCGGCCTGTTGTTCATTCTGGTATTACCGGCATAATCTCTTTCTTCATCATGAGTGCCATCACCATTATTCAAATCCAATCTCAGCATATCCGTGATTTTACTTTTATCGCAGCCGATTGTGATAAGACGAGCCGATTGAACGATTGGCACCTTAATAAGAGATGGCTCTGTGATTAAAATATCAATCACCTTATCTCTGCTGGTGATTACATCTTCGATGCCGCTTTTGGCATAATAAGGAGACATTTTGTTGATAAAATGCTCCACATGAAGATAACCAACCAGATTACGCGCTTCACCTTGTGTCAGAGGGTCCATTTTCAGATCACGAATGTCCAACAGGATCCCCGCATCTTCAATGAATTTTCGAACCTCCTCGCATCGTTCATCGCTGCCATACTTAAAAAATTTAGCTCTTCTGGGAACCATAATTCCTCCAAATACTTTTTATAAAATTAGGCCGCAAAATTTGCCTGGCGCCTGTTTGGATATTTGACTGAGACAGAAACTCAGTGGAAACAGTTGCTGGATTCTCTGTTGCTTTTTAAACGCTCCCCTAAAAAGATCAGAGAATCGGCCATGGGATTCCAATTAAATCAAAACATTTATCTTTTTGTCAACAATATTCTTAAAAATAAAATAAAATTTACTATTATCTACCCAATAATTACCTGAATTATTAAAAACAATATTATCCGATTTTTATATTACCCTTTATCATAATTTCCGATTTGTATCTTAATACAATATTCCGTTAAATAATCCGGGTTACCTTATCAATCATAAACTGATGATAATCATTTAAAGGATTCAGTGCGTTTGATCAATATATCGGTAAACTGTAATCAGACTTGATTCCGCACTCAATATATAATACGCTATTAAACTACAGTTTGTTCCCGGAATCCACAAGTAAAAAAACAATCAATTATTTTCATCAAAGCTTAACAGAGACAGCCAAACCGTCTCTGATTGGAATAATAGTCGTATAAAATCGTCCATCGCGATAAAGTTCGCTGGTAAATTCCAATATCGCTTTAGTATTTTTGCCCGGTAATTTATCCATCACCTTGCCGGACCAGAGAAGATTATCAGTAATAAAGAGCCCTCCTTTTTTCAGGCGCGGGGCAACCAGATCAATCGTTTGAGGATAATCATGCTTGTCGATATCATTAAAAATAATATCAAAGGGACCATCATATTTTTTCAAAGTATCCAGAGCATCTCCGACTTTATAATCAAACTGGCTTTCCAAACCGGCATTCTTAAAAAAATCAAGCGCCAGGCGTTTGTATGCTTTATTATTATCAGTCATAATAATTTTTCCTTTTCCCCGGGCTGCGAGAGAAAACCAGATGGCACTGTAGCCGAAACCGGAACCTAATTCAAAAATATTTTTGGCCTTGATCAGTATAGCCATCTGATATAAATATCTTCCGACTAAAGGACCAACAATAGGAAATTCTTTTTCTTTGGCATAATTTTCCATCTCGCGAAGAGTCTGGGGACGATTGGGAATAGAATCTTCGAGATACTTATGGATTTGCTTAAACATTTTATCCTTTAACTATTACGCTCTATTGGAGTCCACCTCTTATCAGGTAAGCGTTTCGCAGCCTGATATTTCTTTAGTTTCAGATATTTACACTTATCCAAAGGCAGCTTTTATTCTCAAAAAATAATAACAGCTAATCATGGAATACTTTAAGATAATACAATTTTTCACAAGAACAACATGTTTTGTGAATATCTTAACGATTTTTTTGAAAAAAAATTAGGTATATCTAATGCAATTGTCTAAATTATAATTTTATTTTTTTTGTCTTCGGGCTGAATGACTTCCGCTTTGTACTCAGAAATAGCCAGAAGCTTCCTGATGACATCTTCAACGAGGAAATCAGGCGTTGATGCACCAGCCGATACCCCAACATTTTCAATATGTTCATCATTGGTAAACCAATTCTCATCGATGTCATCAGCCGATCCGATCAGAATCCCCTTCCCGCATTTGATATTGGCAATATTAGCTAATCTTTTTGAGTTGGCTGAAGTAGTTGAACCGACTACCAGAATCATATCCACTTTTGGAGCAATTTCCACTATGGATGATTGCCTTTGTGTTGTTGCCATACAGATAGTGTTAAAAATTTCAATATGCGGCCATTTTTCTTTAGCGAGACGTTCAATTTCGGGAATTTCATCGGTATGAGCTGTAGTCTGAATTGTTAATCCAAGTTTGCGGTCTTTCCATTCGGGTAAGGCCAGCAGCTCTTCTTTGTTTTTTGCAACCGTGATACTATCCGGAGCATAACCGAGAATTCCGTGAGTTTCATCATGGTTGTGGTCGCCATAATGGATAACATAATAACCTTTAGCCACGACTTTTTTAATTATTTTGTAGATTTTTTCAACCAGAGGACAGGTAGCATCAACTATTTTTAAACCCTTTTCAGTTGCCGCCTCAGTAATTTTCGGAGATATGCCATGAGCGGAAATAATCAAAGTCCCCTCGCTGATTTCATCAAGCGACTTAGCCTGGCCGACCCCTTCCCGCTTGAATTTTTCTACAATAGCCTCGTTGTGGACAATTTCTTTTAAAATCGTCACCCGACCCTCTTCTTTATGGGCGGTCTTCTCGGCTATATCGATGGCCCGCTTAACCCCCATGCAAAAGCCGTGGTATTTGGCTATGTAAATTTTCTTTATCATCTATACTCCGCTTATAATTTACAAATTATGTTACCATATTACAAGAGTAATACTTATACAATAATATCATAGAGTCAGCATGTCTATTTAATATACGTCTTGAATTCAAATTTTCATCAAAATATATTTCAAAAAATATTCCATTAAACGGGTATCATCGTCAAGTTCGGTATGAAATGAGCTGGCCAACAGGTTAGCCTGCTTAAGTAGAATTGGTTTATCGCTATGACGGGCAAGTATTTCAA
>CAYPUP010000256.1:0-3976 GCA_964413795.1 uncultured Ignavibacteriales bacterium | reverse complement strand
GCTCTGTCTCTGACAATTTCAATCTCGCCACCAGCGGTTAAAGATGCCGTAATACCTGCTGTTTCATTTATTTTCGACAAAAGACTGTCAATTGTTGTTTCAGTGGATAATCCGGAAATTGTTCCAGATTCTGTACCATCTACTGATATTGTAAAGTTGGAAAAATCAGTTACTCCAATTCCGCCCAATGTCATGGTACCTACTAAACTCGCCATGGAACTCGTATATGAATCATTGGTTGCCTGATTACCTGAAATAGAGATAGAATGAACGCCGCCGACACCATCGGTCGTCTCACCACTGACCAGAAGAACTGAAGAGTCGCCTGAACTGGTCAAAGCAGCATCAGCGTCAGTAGCTGAAGAATCGAGGTTATTGGACATCCAAACTGTTTGAGTTGCATTGGCGGGATCCTGCTGGCCAAATGGAAGGACTATTTTATCTGTTACTGTAAGTGAAGATATTTCACCGTTACTATCAGCCATCTTGCCAAAGACATGCAGACCTGTGGCAGGATCAACTAAGGTACCGTCAGCGTCAAAACCAAAAGCTCCAGCTCTTGTATAAAACTTATTTCCGTTAGCATCTCCAAGGACAAAAAACCCCGATCCCTGAATTGCCAAATCAGTAATTTGGTCGGTAGTTTCCAATCCTCCCTGCTTGAACAGCGTATCAATGGCGCCTATTTCCATTCCCAGGCCTAATTGAACCGGGTTGGTACCGCCGGTAATTGACGAAGGACGTCCGGCGCCGCGAGTCGTCTGAACCAGAGCTTCCTGAAAGTTTACCCGGCTGCCCTGAAAACCGATGGTATTAATATTGGCAATATTATTACCAATCACATTCATCTTTACCTGATGGTTTTTCAGTCCGGACACACCGGAAAATAATGATGCCATCATAATGCATTTACCTCCATGCCTTGACAGGCAAGCCTCTCCATCAAAATGGAGTCCAGCTTACTGTTTGGTTTATATGTATTTCTTATTTTCATTATTAAATCTTTCTTATTTTTTATTTATAAAACCACAGCCGAATCAATCGAAGTCACGACTCCCTCGCGCAGATTATCGCGGTCAAAGACTGTTATCACAGTTCTGTTTTTAACCGAGACAACCAGTGCCGCATCATCGGTTAAAATCAAAGTTTCTTTTGAGCCTTTTGTTTCAGCCCGATCAATCGCACCAGATATTTTATTTAACATTGAATCAGATAACTCAATCCCGCGGGAATACAATCTCTGCTCGGCATGTTTTGAAAATGAAACTCCGGAAGAAGATGCCAGCTCCCTGGAAAACATCTCTTTAAACGAAGTTGGTTCTGTATTACCAGTGGATTTTGTTTGTCCTCTCTCGGCAATTTCGATCAGATTTACCGGCTTTTGCAGCTGTGATATTTGTATCTGCTGATTGACTTTCATTACTAACCTTTCCTACTTCCCTAATTCAATAAATCTCTTAACCGTTACCATTGCCGTCATCAGCTAATGAACCTTCTTCACCAATAGCAGAGACATCGCTAAATGGAACTTCAATACCATTGATTCTGAAATATGCCGAGCCATTACGATATGTGACTGCTTCGACTTTGCCCACAAGGGACAGGGTTGGCGTAAATTCATTCCCGGAACCATCGACACCTGTTACTTCGAGAGTATAGTAGCCACTCTCGACTATGTTGCCAAAATCGTTGCGGCCATCCCATTCATATACCTGATCTCCAGGTGAGACCTCCGAATCATTGATTGTTGCAACAGTGTATCCCTCAGCATCCTTAATTTTAATAGTAAGATCACTGGCAAAACTGTTTGTCGTAAATGATATATTGGGAGTATTGGTACCATCATAATAAATGGAATCATAACTGGCCTTCACATCCTTGCCAATCAAACCGGCTGCCATAACATTATTAATTGACTGCATCTGCAGGTAATCCCACTGGTTGGATTCGGTGATTCCTTCGGAAATGTTTGCCATCTGCTCCAACGATGAAAACTGGGCCAACTGAGCAATAAAATCCTGATCATCCATCGGATTTAACGGATCCTGATATTCCAGCTTGGTTATTAATAATTGTAAAAATTCATCCTTTCCAAGGGTATCAGTTCCGGTCGACTCAACGCTGGTAGAGGCGCCGGATGACAGGATATCACTAATTGATGCTGTTATTGACATTTTTTATTCCTATGCTGTTAAGTTTACGCCATTAGCGTTCACATACGAAACACCACGAGGTGTTATATTTTCTATTATATTGTTTTCATTAAGCAAGTACTCACTCAAAGAATAATTATTATTAGACTGCTGCCTGTAGTAGCCGGATTTTGATTGTGCAAACTGCTCGTAGCTATTTTCCTGATTAACATTCACATCGATATAATCAACCTTAATATTTGCTTTATTAAGAGCATCGAGCAGGCGGTCAAGCGATCCTTCCACGGTCATTTTTGCCTGAGCGCTGTGAACCGTTACAACCGCACTCAGTTTATCATTCTGCATATTCAGGCTCAACCGGGCCGGGCCAAGTTGATTCGGTTCGATGTTAATTCTGACTGATTTGCCGTTAAGCTTTAGCTGGGCATTGATATTATCCGGTAGGGTAAATCGTACCGGCTGCAAATCGACTTTATCTTTGGTCAGAACCATCTCTGTTGGAGATTTAATAAAATTGGGAAGTTGATTGGCTTCATCAGTCTTTAAATTCTTTTGAGTGCCAAATTCCGTAAATTGCTTCATGAAATCAATTTTATCAGCGTCTGTCGATTTAGCAGGGAGATTTATGATTGAATCTTGTAGGCTTTGCTTTACCGATGAAAACTTTGATTCCCCTGATTCGAAACTAACCTTTTCAGATTTATTATTCAATGCTAATGATTTCAGATCTAATGATTCTTTTTTTATCTGAATTGCGTTCTGGTTCAGTTTGCTTTTGAGGACAATTTCCTGTCCGGCGTTTTGGGCAAATATTTCAACATCTACAATATTTTTACTGGAAACTGGGACAGATTTATCTTCTGTAGTACTAATTTGCAGTTCTTTAATATCATATTTTCCCAGCAAAACCTCAAGCTGGGTTGAAGAAACTGTTGACTGGCCATCAAGCGGAGTTCTGTTTAATGCAGAACTGGAAATTAAATTTTTACTGACAAACTGCTCTATAATTTTTTCTGATGGGAGTGAAATTTTTATAACTGATTCAGGTGTTTTTTCTGAAACCAGTTCCAGATTTACATTATCTCCATCAACACTCCAGCTCTGAACTTCAAACTTGCCGCTTATATCTACTAAGGGAATGTTTTCCAGGTTGTTTATAATAGCTTTATTATTTATTGCATCAATTGGAAGGCTGCTGATTATATTATTCTCTATAATAGATGATTCTTCGGAAACAAATGGAATCTTTTCGTCATTTATTACATAAGGATTAGTTATAATTGTTTTTTCAGCCAGTATCGATTTTAATTTGTTATCAGGATTGAGCAACGATTCATCAGATGTCTGAACTATTAAACTTAATGAACCTGCCTCATTATCTGCATTTGCAGTTTCCGTTCCCCCTAATGACATCATTAGTTGATCGAAAATCAGATCAAAACCGGTATTTTGTATTTCACCGGTGGGCTTCGATCCACCGAGCAAAGACAGATCGGCAGTCTGTGGAAGGCTGCCAAGCAAAAGGTTCATTATGTTTAAATTATCAGTATTCATCTTATTTTTCAGCTATGGTTATCATCTGTTTTGAAAGCCGCGCCGCTCTCTGTGCCGGCAATAACTGCAATACAGCTGAGGCATTCTTGCTTTTCATCTTAGGTAAAATCGATACGACAGTATCATCATCGAGGTTAGCCATCAACTGCGCCACAGCACGGCTGTCCATGCCGTCATAGAGCTTAGCTAATTCACCAATTCGGGATGATTCTTCCAGTTCAATTCTCAGTATTTTTTGCGTCACGGATAAATCTAATTTTGCTAATTCT
>CAYPUP010000255.1:3513-3980 GCA_964413795.1 uncultured Ignavibacteriales bacterium | reverse complement strand
ACGGAACCGTGGATAAGCATATAGGTGACAGCATTATGGTGGTTTTTGGTTCGCCGGAATGCGCACCGCATGCCGATGATGCGGTCAGGGCTGTACAAACGGCGGTTGAGATGCAGAAAAAGGCACGGGAAATCGACAGTGAGCTCAAAAAGAAAAACGGTTTAAGACTCAGGACCGGGATAGGCATATCAACCGGCGAGGTCTTTTCCGGCATTTTAGACTCATTGAGAAAAAAAGAATTTACTTCCATAGGAATGGCCGTAAATATTGCGGCCCGACTGCAAAACATGGCCCGTGCCGGAGAAATCCTTATGAATGAAAGCACCTTTCAGAAGCTTTCCGGCCAGAAAGGTTTAGGGGATATTGTTGTCCGGGCGCTGCCCTCTGTAACAGTCAAAGGAATTGATGAGCCTATTACAGTTTACAGGATAAACGGATAAACTTCAAACTTATGACTATTCCTTCAG
>CAYPUP010000255.1:0-3503 GCA_964413795.1 uncultured Ignavibacteriales bacterium | reverse complement strand
ATCCACCGCAGTTATTTTTATCTCACCTGTTTTCAGCCCGGGAATAAAAAAGCGCTGGTTGTTGGCCCCTTCAATTATTTTAAGGCTGTCATAAACTTCAAGTATCTGCCCCACATTAAGCCCCGCTTCACTTCCAGAAGATATGGCCACCTCATCTCCATTGATTGCAACAATATATCCTTGCCAGGGCTGGCTGCTGACAGACTCACAGATTTTTTCACCTATAATATTAGCAAGATTCAAAAGGGCCTTATTTATTGCAGGTATGTCGAAGGTGTATTCTGCTCCCGGCTCGGATTCGGTTGTTTCAACCTCAATTTTATCCAGATAGCTTTCATCCAGAAGTTTTGCGCCTGTTTCGGTATCATACACTTCAACCATTATTTTTACCTGGATAAAATAGTGGGTATCTTTGAACAACAGGATACCGCTCTTTTTAGTATTTGTTTTTAGATCTATTAAAGCTCCGGTTACGATTGCATTATAACCGAGCTGCCTACCTGCTTTCGCCAGAGCAAGAGTGTCAACCCGGCCGGAAGCCTGCCTCGGTAACTCAACCAATCGATCACGACGTTCCGCCTCGCCCGGTTTTACAAGCAGGACGTCGGGGCAGGCCTCATTAATGGCTGTAGCAAGATTATCAGGAAAGGTTTCTTCAAAGTTGAGGCCGGAGATAAGGGTCTTGTTTTCAAAAAGAGCCAGGCCGACCTTTTTTTTCAAGTTTTCATTCGAGAAATCAAAAACATTGGTTATCCTTTTTGTGGTCTTTTTTATGGTCAAGGTGGTCTTTTTTATGGTTGAAAACGGCGAGCAACCTGCAGTTAGTGGAACAATCGCCAACCAACATAATCCAATAGCAATAACAAGGATCCGGGCAGTAAAGGCCTTGGTGTTATAGACTATCATTTTTCCCCTCATATACAGCGGTAACTTTGGTAGTAATTCCGCCTCTGGCTGTAAAATCTCCTGTGACTTCCATGTGTTTGGGTTCAAGCACGGCAACCAGATCATCTAAAATTCGGTTGACCGCATGCTCATAAAAAATCCCAACATTTCTATACTGTAACAGATATAATTTCAAAGACTTTAATTCAATTATCTTCTTATCCGGCCGGTATTGTATTGTTATACATCCGGTGTCCGGCAACCCGGTCATTGGGCATACCGATGTGTACTCCGGCTGCTTGATTATAATATCAATATCCCTAAGGGACTTATATTGGTATTCTAAAGGATCAAGGAGATCGGTTTTAACTATATCCAGACTTTCAATAGTGTATCTGATATTCTTGGTGGTCAATTTTGTATATCTCCATGGCAATTATACAACGCAGAAATTTTATAACCATTTGAACCGAAATAGCGAACGCGTTCACCGTAGCTGGCTGCGGGGAGCTTCAATGTTTGCTTTAAAAAAGACCGCTTATGATCAAAACTTGAAATCTACTTATAAATAATAAAACACGTTCTGTCAAATATTCATTATCGCATGTTACTTACGAATTAAAAGTGCACAGTTTTTAATGGATTTATGATTTAAAAGTGCACACTTAAAAAGCTGTAATATGAGCCTCAAAAAAGGAGGTCTCATATTATGGCACAGTTGCATAAGAAATTCACTGATGAGCAGGTAAAAGAACTTTTATCCCGATATCTTAAAAGAGAAATTGAGCGAGATTATATCCAAGAGATATTTGGGATCAAAAGGAGAAGGTTTTGTGAACTGGTCAAGAAATACCAGGAAGACCCAAATTCCTTCTCTATTCAATACACCAGAAAGAAAGCGACCCGAAAGATACCTCAAATGGCTGAAAAGAATATTCTTAAAGAGCTTTCTATAGAGAAGAAGCTGATACAAGATAAGGATGTGCCTATTCGCTTTTACAACTATAGTTATATCAAAGACCATTTAGAAAATGCTTATGACCAGAAAGCAGCTTTATCAACCATTATTGATCGAGCCAAAAAACATGGGTTTTACCTTGGCAAACACAAGAAAAAAACGCATGATCGGGAAGTCCTCACTCACCATATCGGCGAATTGGTCCAGCATGATACGTCTTATCACCTATGGGCGCCTGCCTCCGGTGAAAAATGGCGACTGATTACTTCTCTGGATGACTTCAGCCGTTTTATTCTCTATGCGGTCTTGCTCAAGAGAGAAACCTCATGGGATCATATCCATGCAGCTCAAACGGTATTCCTCAAATATGGGCTGCCTTTTTCTTATTATGTCGATTCCCATTCCATCTTCAGGTTTGTCCAAGGTAGAGATTCCTTCTGGCGCAAGCATTACAAACTCACCGATGATGTGGATACACAATGGAAACAGGTCTTAAATGATTGCAATGTTAAAGTCATCTATGCCCTCTCCCCTCAAGCTAAAGGCAAGATTGAACGCCCTTACCAGTGGCTTCAGGATCGTCTGGTTAGAACTTGCGTTAGAAACAACATTACCGAAATTCAAATGGCTCAGACTTTCCTCAACCAGGAAATCCAGCGCTATAATTATCGCCAGGTTCATTCTACTACATTAGAAGTTCCTTACTTCAGATTTCAAAGAGCCTTAAAAGAAAAGATTTCTCTTTTCCGAGACTTTAAGGTTAAGCTGCCTTATCAATCCGTAAAAGACATCTTCTGTCTTAGACAGAGCAGAACCGCTGACTCTTACCGGAAAATCTCTATCAATAATCTTAAGCTTAAAGTCAATGGCGTTAGTCCAGGAGATGCCGTCAACCTTCGCATTTATCCTGTCGGACAGGAACTTTGTGAAGTCCGCTTCTGGTGTAATAACCAATTGGTCGATATTCAAAAATTCAAAAATACGGATTTTAAAGGTGTGCACTTTTAATTCGTAAACTGTGCACTTTTAAAAAATTCCTAACAATATTCATTATCGCAAAAAACACATGTCTTTATAATGTTAATAACGCAGAGTTCAGCGGCACGGCGGTTAGTGTCCGCTGAAATGTTAGACAGGATTTATTTTTTCCGTATTAAATTTTGATGTATTTTTCAATACACGAAGCAACTCTTTTTGCATATCAACACTAAGGAATTCTTGAAATGCTACACCTTCGGGAGAATAAAATTTATCAATGTCAATCTGCTCGATGTTGTAACCGAGATCGAGAGCCATTTCGTGAAGTACCGAATATGTGCATGGTTCCAATCCTCAAGTGAACGTTTTGGATCTTGTTTTAGGGCTGAATAATACTCATGCCAAAGAGCAGGGATCTTTTTATGATTTGCCCATATCACGTCGATTGTATTCAATGCATCCAGACGATTGGGGTTTAGGGCCGTTTTTCGTTTCGCCATCAGCCAATAGAACGAATTAAATTTAGCTTGTCTTTTGGCGGAATAATTTTGGAACCACAAAGATATACATACCGATATCGTTGGGCCAATGATTATTGCAATAACCATTATCCATTGTTCAATTGGCATGGCTTTATCTCCTTTTTAATTTTTGTCTAACAAGTAATATAAAACCGGCTTTT
>CAYPUP010000254.1:0-3983 GCA_964413795.1 uncultured Ignavibacteriales bacterium | reverse complement strand
TATACTTAGACACAATATCAAGTCGGAATTTTTAAGAACGCCCACCCGATGGGTGGGGTACAATTGTAACATTTCATGAATTTTCTTTGATGATATGCGTTTCAATTCTCCGATCACCGGTCCAAGTTTTATTTCTTTAGGCGGCACAACCACTAAATGGATATGTTCTGGCATGATGACATAACCCAAAAGAGTCAAATTATTGCTTCTCCGGGTTTCTTTAAGGCTTTCTACAAAAATCTTTCTAAATGAATTATTGGTCAATACTTGAACTCTATTGTGAGTACCAAAGGTGATAAACCTTGCACGGCCATCATGGTCATAATGTTTCAATTTCATTCAGAATTAATATATAAAATTGGATGGATAATCAACGAAATAACACAAATCCCACCCGTTGGGTGGGATACAAATTAACCGTAAATCGGTAACTCAATGCAATTCTGTAACCCACCTACCAGGTGGGATTTCATTTTTTTTAATTATGTGATAGCTATCCCCTGTATGTTATCGTTATTATTAATAGAGACGTTACTGCCGATTGTATAATATATGTGAATCGAAAGGATTTGACCCGGTGAATATTAAAGATGTAAAATTATCCCCCAATAGTCTCGCTGTTTTACAGCGGCGATATCTGCTCAAAGACAAGCATGGCCGGGTTATCGAAAAACCGATCGAGCTTTTTGTCCGGGTAGCCAAATTTATTGCCGGTGCGGATAAACTATACGGAGCCAGCGAAGAACAGATAGACCAGACCGCTCAGAAATTTTTTGACGCTATGGTTAATCTTGAATTTATGCCCAACTCCCCCACTTTAATGAATGCCGGACGCCCTCTTGGACAGCTTTCGGCCTGTTTTGTCCTGCCCGTCGGGGATTCGATGATTGAGATTTTCGATGCTATCAAGCAGTCGGCTCTTATTCATAAATCGGGCGGCGGAACTGGGTTTTCATTTTCGCGCCTTCGCCCTCGCAATTCGATTGTCGCCTCTACTTCAGGAGTAGCTTCAGGACCGGTTTCATTTATGAAGGCTTTCAACGCCACCACGGAGACAGTCAAACAGGGAGGAACACGCCGGGGCGCAAACATGGGAATTCTAAGAGTGGATCACCCTGATATTCTTGAGTTCATCTCCTGCAAAAAGGATACTTCGGAAATAACCAATTTTAATATCTCAGTCGGAATCACCGATTCTTTTATGGAAGCTTTTGGGGAAAACGATTCATATCCTTTGATAAATCCACAGACTAATGAAATTCATATAATCGATGGACAAGAGGTCAAACTTAAAGCAACCGAAGTTTTTGATTTGATAGTGAATAATGCCTGGGAGACGGGCGAACCGGGGATAGTCTTTATTGATCGGATGAACAAGGCCAACCCAACCTATCCGGCGGAGACTATCGAAGCGACCAATCCCTGCGGGGAACAGCCTCTCCCTCCCTATGACTCCTGCAATCTCGGGTCAATAAATCTGTCAAGATTCGTAATTGATCCTCTCCCCCAGGATTACACCATCGGTGAAGTATCAGCGGGTATTGACTGGGAACATCTGGCAGAAACAGTAAGAACAGGCGTTCATTTTCTCGATAATGTAATTGACCAGAATAAGTACCCCATACCAGAAATTGAAGAGCAATCAAAAAAGAACAGGCGAATTGGATTGGGAATTATGGGCTGGGCGGATATGCTGGCTGGTTTAAACCTCCCGTATGATTCTTCTGAAGCTTTTGAATTGGCAGATAAAATGATGTCCTTTATTAATAATGAAGCCCGCAAACATTCCTCAGAGCTGGCCAAATCACGAGGCAAGTTTCCTAACTGGGAAAATTCTGTCTTTGCCAGGGATAATGTGGCCATGCGCAATGCCACGGTCACGACTATCGCCCCAACAGGTACTATTTCAATCATTGCCGGATGTTCATCGGGAATTGAACCATTTTATGCCATCGCCTTTGAGAGAAATGTTATGGATGGAACCCGACTAAAAGAAGTAATCCCATCATTCGAAAAATTAGCAAAACAAAATGATTTTTATACAGAGAATTTGATAAATAAAATTTCTTTAAGAAGAACAATATCAGAACTCAATGAAATCCCGGAACAGATCCGCTCTGTATTTTTGACTGCCGCTGATATTAAACCTGAGGATCATATAAATATGCAGTCACAATTCCAAAAACATTGTGATTCCTCGGTTTCAAAAACCATCAACTTCCCTGAGTCGGCTTCCAGAAGTGATGTTAAAAAAACATTTTTACTGGCATATAAATCCGGCTGCAAAGGAGTTACAATTTACAGAGACAACTCCCGTCCGGAACAAGTCCTAAGAGTTAAAAAGAAAGAAGATTTAATAAATCCACTAATAGTGGGCCAGGTTGAAAAAAGACCTGATATATTGCAGGGCATAACCGAGAAGATTCGAACCGGCTATGGCAATCTGTATGTAACGATAAATATGAGAGAGAATAAGCCTTTTGAAGTTTTCGCCCATATAGGCAAATCCGGTTATACGACTATGGCTGATACCGAGGCAATCTGCCGTCTTATATCCCTCGCTCTGAGGTCACATGTCCCGGTGGAAAAAGTTATAGATCAGCTTCGGGGAATCGGCGGCTCCAATCAGACCTTTTCTGGCGGCAGCAAGGTATTTTCTATCCCTGATGCCATTGCTCAAATTCTGAACAGGCATTTTGGTGGCAAAGCCACACCATCAATGCAGGATAAGAGTGCCGATGAAATATGTCCGGAATGCAGTGGCGGGATGATTTTTGATTCCGGTTGCTTTACCTGCCCAATTTGTGGTTATTCCAACTGTTAAATTTGCCGATATTTATATTGAATTGACGGATTTTATGTTTTTTATTCAAATCCGGTTAACTTTTTGAAACTGGTTTTAATATGACTAATTATGTCCCAGCCGGAAAGACCTCAATCATTAAGAGGGGTGGTATTACATATCAGCTCCAGACTGAGTATGCCTATCGTCCTTATCCTCGTATCACCACTACAATTCTGCATGAAGGCCAGGTCATAAAAAAAATTGAAAGAAAGCTGGAAAACGCTATTGAGAGTATCGAAGAACAAAACCGGGTGCAGGATATAATACAGGGACAGCATAATGAAGTATTCAGGCTTATTCGTGATGATTCTTCGATCAGTAAAAGCAAGCCAGATGGTTCCCCGCGACCGGTAGTCAATCATACTGTTGGAAAATTCGAACAACCAAAAATAAATTTGCAGACATCACTTCAGACAGAAAATAAAGATGGATTGGAGATAGTAAAAGTCTCTGAAAAAAAATCTGTCCTGGAAAGGTTTTCATCAATCCCCGGAATTGAACATGTATATCAACTAAATAATGAAGGGGAATTTAAAAGCCAAACGGCTCAGAAACAATTCCGCAAGGATTTCAAAAAAACATTTAAAATCATCACCGAACTGCTTGATATATTTCCAATCCTTGATCAGGAGACATCTTACCGAGAAAGCGGCGTCTATGTAATTGAGCAGGATCGCTTGTATTTTGTCTCAAATGGAAAAGAATGTTATTTCATTTCGATAATCCCCGATAGTACTTTGGTGAATTTTGAAGAAGCAATTAAAGCAGCTGTTTTTGGTGTTCTGATAAATTAGCCATATTTTTTAACTAATAAGAACTATTTCAACTGCAGCTCTTTATAGATATATTCATAATAGCCGTATAACAGTTTTATTAGATTGTAAATGCATTCTTTTTGCTCCAATTAGCACATTAATAATATCTTGACTAAGAGATAATATATGTTAAATTCTCAGCTTGAATTTGAAATGGCGGTGTAGCTCAGTTGGTTAGAGCAGCGGAATCATAATCCGCGTGTCCGGGGTTCGAGTCCCTGAAGCGCCACCACATCAAGCCCTCTGCGAAAGCAGGGGGCTTTTCTTTTGGTTCATCGCGGATTGGCGGGAAATAGGGGTTAAAGCGAGCGGTGCCCCTGGTT
>CAYPUP010000253.1:0-4015 GCA_964413795.1 uncultured Ignavibacteriales bacterium | reverse complement strand
ACATGGATCCGCCCGGATGTCCGGAAGCAGCGATCGATGTCATCTTTAGAATGTTCCCACGGGCCACACGGGCCATCTCTTTAAACTTTTCATGCCAATCCGATGAAAGGGCACTCTCATTGAAACCTCGCCAGGGATCGAAGGTCATCTGGGGATTCCTCTCTATTTTAGCGCTCGATTTATTAATTTTGAAAACTCCTTCAGCCCCTCGGAGGGACTGCCTTTGATTGAAAATACTAGCAGGGGTAAGTTCCGGCTGGCTAAAGCTCGGGCATCACCGACAGCTTGGGCCGAAATTAACTGGCCGAAATCATAAAATTTACCCGGTATCTCCAACTGTGTATAACTCTCTCTTACAAAAATAATAAAACACCCTTTGGCTGGTCCCCCTTTGTAAAGCTGCCCGACAGAATGAAGATAACGAGGGCCATAGCCTCGGAGAGTTGCTGTATTCTTTTGTTTTCTTATTTGTTCTCTGATATCTGATAATATTTTTTCAGTTTTATTGTCAGCATTAAAATAATTCAAAATGGTGCAGTATTTAGTTTTTTTCAAACTCGCAAAAAACTGTTTCAGCACTTTTCTGACATCTCTGACATCAGCGCGGGAATATTTTTTACCGCTATGGCCGATCAGGTTGAGATTCTTATAGGATGCGGTCGGAGGATTTTCATAAAAACAGCCTGATTCCTGATAGGCTTTCAAAATGGCGCTGGTATTGGCTTTGCTTTCGGACACATTCGGCTCGTCAAAGGGATTAATCTTTAACTGATAACCGGCAATAGCAGTGGCCGCCTCCCAGAGAATAAATTGTGCCCCAAGATCATCGACTGAATTCATATTTAATTGCACTATCGGAAATTTTTCATGAATCAATTGAGCTTTTAATTTCTCTAACCCATCGGTCTTTTTTTTGGTTAACCGTAAAAAGAGAAAGAGCCTGTCTTTACTGTATTCTGCAGCGTTACCAGCAGGTTCCGCTTCAATTGGAATGACACCATTGCCATTTTTACCGGTTGATTCAGCGACAAGCTGCTCAATCCAGGGAACTAGGGGGGCAATCTTTCGAGAAGCTATAAACGTAAGTTTATCGATCCCCTTTAATGATGCCGAGGCCATAAAAGAACCAAGTACAATCGCCGGATTGGTCTCTCCCTGACGTTCTTTGATGATTTTACCCATTGATATGGCACTATTCAAAAGAACTTTCAAATCAACCCCGGCAAAAAATCCCGGAACAAGTCCAAAATACGAAAGGGCCGAATAGCGTCCTCCGATATCAGACGGATTGATAAATATTTTACGGAATTTATTTTTACGTCCGAATTTTTCCAGAGCGCTCCCTTTGTCGGTAATAGCGGCAAAATGATCGCCAATATTTTTAATTTTGTTTTTTTCAAGTAAATCGATGAAGTAAATCATATGGGAGTAGGTTTCGATAGTCGAACCGGATTTGGAAGCTATTATAAAAAGTGTTCTCCTGAGATCAATTTTATTGGTTATATTAACAATTGCAGTTGGGTCTGTTGAATCCAAAACATCGAATGAATAAAGTTTCGGGTGCTTATCAAAAATCAATCTGAATAAATCGGGGCATAATGATGATCCCCCCATTCCGGAAATTACCACATTCTTGATATTACTCTTAAGCACATCCTTTCCAAATTTTTCGATCAGAGGGAGATTGCGTTTCATCTTCCCGGCGATATCAATCCATCCCAGCCTATTGGTAACAAGTTTCTTTACTTTTGCCTCTCGAGAAAATAACCCCGCATCGCCGGCCATCAATCTTTCGGCTACTTGATTACGGGACGATTTTTTTACAGCCTCTTCATATTCTTTTTGAATACTTCCGGAAGAAAGATATAAATAACTTTGGGACATTTGACTCCCCGGTTATAATGCTTTTACTTTTTTTGTGAGAGCGGCCTGATTATCACTTCCAAAAAATGCGGTTCCCATGACTAAGATATCAGCTCCGGCTGACACAACTTTTTCTGCGTTATTGCCATCAATACCGCCATCGACCTGGATAGTGGTACTTAAATTATTCTCATCAATATATTCTTTTACTCTTTTAATCTTTGGCAATACCGATTCAATAAATTTTTGACCGCCAAACCCCGGGAAAACCGACATCATCAAAAACAGATCAAAATCTTTCAGAAAGGGCAATATTTTTTCAACATCAGCATCAGGATTAACCGAGAGTCCAGCCTGACATCCTTTGGATTTTAACTCATTAGCCAAAGGAGCCGGATCAGGGTGAACTTCGAAGTGGAAGGTTATGCTGTCGGCGCCGGCTTTAATAAAATCATCAAAATACTTCTCCGGTTCGGTTAGCATCAGATGAACATCCAAAAAGAGATCTGTAATTTTATTGACTGTCTTAACAATAGCCGGACCAAAGGAGATATTAGGTACAAAATGCCCATCCATAATATCCAGGTGAAGCATATCCACTCCGACCTGATCAGCCATCCGGATATCCTTTTCCAAATGTGCGAAGTTCGCACCCAGTACTGACGGAGCTAATTTTGCCACGCGGAAATTTATTAACTTTCAGTCTCTCTGGCAACCGATTATTTACTTTTATTAATGTTTCTATTAAGAGCCAGCTTAGTCATTATTTTCGAGTGAACTGTTTTGTAAAACTATTTTTGCATTTCTTTGTAATCCGGATAATTTCGAACGGGTAAGAGGTGTTCCGGCTGTCAGTTTCAGAAACTCATCATTATTTTTCATATTCAATATTGTTGCAGCATCAATAAACTCCCCCACCCCATTATCCGGGAGGAATTCTTTATGATGGGTCAAAACAGCCCGGCCATTATGCGGACATACTTCCTGACAAATATCACAACCAAAGATCAGGTTGCTCATCTTTTTTGAAAATTCTATGCCAATATCTCCTCTGTGTTCAATAGTTAAATATGATATACATTTGTTGGAATCAATCGTCCGTCCGGGTAATATTGCACTTGTAGGACAGGCATCGATACACAAAGTACATTTACCGCACCTTCCATGATTGCCCGAATAGGGCTCATCAGGCTGCAACTCAACCGTAGTTAGAATCTCCGAAAGGAAAAACCATGAGCCAAAAATTCTGTTTATCAGCATACTGTTTTTACCAATATATCCCAATCCGGCTTTAGCGGCATAAGCCCTCTCCAACATTGGACCGTAATCGACATACCAGTAAAATTCATGCGAAGTATTGCTGCCCATATTCTCTTTTAGCTTTGTGATCAGATGCTTAGTTTTGCGAGCTATCACCTTATGATAATCTTTACCCCGTGCATACTTTGAAACTAAGCCTTTACCATTAGGGATTTTTTCGGAATTCGTTTGGTAATAATTTATCCCCAGCATTATTATTGATTTAACATTTTTAAGAACTTTTTCTGGATTAGTTCTTTTTTCAAAGCTTTTTTCTATCCATTTCATCTCCCCATGATATCCATGCTTCATCCACAGGCTAAGCCTGTCTTTATCATCCTCAAGTATCTCAGGAGTAGTGATAGCCCCCATATCAAAACCACAGGTAAAAGCAAGTTTTTTGACAAGAATAGAGTTAAGCATAATTCATTATAATGATTACAGATAAAATTGAAATAAAAAAGGTGGATCATTGATCCCCCTATATTTGATTGTGCCTGGCATACGCCCTCGTCTGCTGGAAGGCATTGCTCGTATTAATAGTGGCACACGAGGACGAGGGCGTATGCCGCCCACAAAAAAATGTCTGTCTCCATAGAATATATGAATTAAAAAGGCAGAACCGATAAAATAATTATGGTTCTGCCCTGCTAAAATAAAGATGTTATTCTTAAATAACTGTGGCTCTGCTGCTCACTTCTTTACTTCTTCCATAAGGTATTTGTGCATTGCGCGGGCTGCTTTTTTACCGGCACCGGCAGCCAAGATCACCGTGGCTCCACCGGTCACGATATCACCTCCGGCATAGACCCCTTTACGGGAAGTAAGCATCGTATTATCATCAGCGACAATA
>CAYPUP010000252.1:0-4022 GCA_964413795.1 uncultured Ignavibacteriales bacterium | reverse complement strand
AATATATAAATAAATATGTTCTTTTTTAGTGGATATTTTTTCCTGAAGTAATAAGTAACGACGAAACAGATTATGAAGTAAGGTGAATTAAATGCCCTGTCTGGAAATTGTAATCCCGGAAATTGATCAGGAAACAAAAAAGAAATTATCGGTAAAATTAACTGAAGCTTTTGCGGCCTCAACCAAATTCCCGGCAGATATTTTTGGCATACGTTTTATGGAATATAAAGCAGGTGAAGCTGCAAATGGTGGCAAGGTCTGGGACGGTAAAACCGGAAGGCCATATTTGCATTTTCTTCTCTATTGCCCCCGGATTAACAGAACAGCCAAGCAAAATGTCGTCAGAAGTTTTACCAAGGCTTATACTGAATCTATCGAGAATCCGGATTGGAAACCGGTAATTCATATCTGCGAGCATCCTTATGATAATATCGGGGTAGAAGGGGAGTTACTTTCAGATACTTATGAGGAATGCGCCAAGAGTAAGTTTTATTATGAATTGCCAGAAGATTAATATGAAAAACCAGCGTACTCACAGCCATACCGATAAACCAATAAATATCAAAAACGAAGATGATCTATTTGAGATAATCAATTATCAAAAGGAGAAGGTCTTTCTTTTGATTCTGGATAACGTTCAGGATCCGCATAATCTTGGCGCCTGCTTGCGGTCGGCTGATGCTGCCGGGGTTCATGCTGTAGTTATCCCCAAAGACAGATCGGTTGGTATGACCGATACTGTCAGGCACATTGCTGCCGGTGCTGCTGAAAATATTCCCCTGATAACTGTTACCAATCTGGCCCGGACACTGGAGGAATTGAAAAAAATGGGGATTTGGCTGGTGGGGACAGCCGATGATGCTGAGAAGTATTTATACCACATTGACCTCAACTGTCCGGTAGCAATTGTCATGGGCGCCGAAGGGAAAGGCCTCAGAAGACTCACCCGTGAAAATTGTGATTTCCTGGCCAAGTTACCAATGAGTGGCACGGTCGAATGTCTGAATGTTTCGGTGGCAGCCGGCATTTGCCTGTTTGAAGTTGTCCGCCAAAGGCATTTCAAACCAATATAGTAGAGCAAAACTATCTAATATACACCCCCGCTGTGTCGCTTAAAGTGTTTCAGGGTTAAGCTTTACGCGGGGATTGATTTTTGGTTGTCTCCAACCTATCCAAGTTAATTAGTCGTCAGATGGAACCGATCACTACGGATTTTGTTAAACCAGCAAATAGAAACTAATATTAAAAATGACTGGAGATTAAAAATGAAAAAGACGTTGGCATTGATTCTGACATCAATGTTTTTCATCCCTGCTATTTATGCTGAGAATTGGACTGTCGATAAGACACATTCATCAGTAAATTTCACCGTCCGCCATATGATAATAAGTAAGGTTCATGGTTCTTTCGATGACTTTAGCGGCGACATAAAATTCAGTGAAATGGATTTTGATAACTCATCAGTTACATTCACGGTTGATATGGCCTCGGTTGATACTGATAATGAAAAAAGGAATGGCCATCTGAAAAGTCCTGATTTTTTTGATGTTGAAAAATTCCCCACCATGGCCTTTATCTCCAAAAAGATTATCAAAGGGGAAGGGAATATGTTTAAATTAGTCGGTGATCTTACGATCAAAGATGTAACCAAAGAAGTAACCTTTGATTGCGAATTTGGTGGTACAGTCAAGCTTTCAGAGGGTAATGCAAAAGCCGGATTTTCAGCGGAAACGACAATTAACCGTCAGGATTTTAAAGTTGAATGGAGTAGTACTCTTGATGGCGGTGGGTTAGTTGTTAGTGATGATGTTGATATCAGCATTGAAATAGAAGCCAATTTGGTAAAATAAAAAAGTGGTAAACCACTTTAATTAAATTAATAAGCGGATGGCATATCTCTTATGTCATCCGTCTTAATAATCCCACCACTTTTCCTGCAATCCTGAAATCCCCTGATTTTTTGGTTACAATAATAGGCTCGAAATCTTTATTCTCCGGCTGCAGTCGGATACTTTTCTCGCTTGGAAAATATCTTTTAACGGTAGCTTCGCCGTCAATGATAGCTACAACAATATCTCCCTTTTGAGCTACCTTTTGTTTTTTCACAAGAACGATATCACCGCTTAAAATTCCGGCATCCTTCATAGATTCGCCGATTACTGTAAGAGTGAATGATTCTCCTCTTGGAAGAAATGAGAGATCCAGAGCAATTTCCCCTTCGATATTTTCAATAGCATCAATCGGCAACCCGGCTGGTACTGATCCCACCAGAGGAAGACGCCCGACCCCTTCGGTGAGGGATTGGGTCAGTTCAAGACCGCGTGAAATAAACCGTTCTTTTTTGAGATAGCCTTTTTTGATTAATGCATTAAGATGGGTTCTAACCCCGTTGGTTGATTGGATACTGAACTTTTCTCCAATTTCTCTGATAGTGGGTGAATGTCCCCGATCAGTTATTTGACGCTGTATGAATTCCAAAACGGCTTTTTGTTTTTCAGTTAGAATCTCTTTCAAACCAAATCTCCCTACACAGGTTTACTATTAAACTAATACTGCCCGAATGTTCACTTGTCAATAACAAATTTCCGATTTTGCTGATAATAAAAGCCGATCAGAATGACCGGCTTTTAATGATCTATTTTTAGATTGAGTCTTCGATTCAAGTGACAAGGTCACTCTTCTTCAGCTAATTGTTTAGCCTCTTCGATTATTTTCTGAGTAGTTTCAAAGGGAACTTCCTCATAATGAGAAAATTCCAGTGAATAAACACCCTGTCCCTGAGACATAGAGCGAAGCTGGACTGAATACTGATAAAGTTCTGCTTGGGGAACAGTAGCTCTGATTTTCTGGTAATTATCATCCGGGTCCATACCTGAGATTTTACCGCGTCGAGAAGAGATATCACCCATCACATCCCCGGCGAATTCACTTGGAACTAAAATTTCTACATTACAAATTGGTTCAAGAAGTATTGGTTTGGCTTCCATAAAGGCTTGTTTAAATGCCATTAAACCGGCAATTTTAAAGGCCATATCAGAGGAGTCAACTTCGTGGTAGCTGCCATAAAACAACGTCACTTTTACATCGACAACCTGAGCCTTAGCCAACCCGCCATGCACCATCTGTTCTATAACACCTTTTTCGACAGCCGGGATAAACTTGGAAGGGATCACCCCGCCTTTGATGGCATCGATAAATTCAAATCCACCCCCGCGTACATTCGGTTCCAGGCGTATATGGACATCGCCAAATTGACCCCGCCCGCCTGATTGTTTTTTATGGCGATATTGGGTTTCAGCTTTACCCTTAATTGTTTCCCGGTATGGTATTCTTGGTTTTACCAAGTCCACTTCTACGCCGTAGCGAGCTTTTAGTTTCTCATTTATGATTTCAATATGAGTTGATCCCTGACCATACAAGACCAACTGCTTCAAAGCCGGATCTGCTACTAATTTGAAGGTAGGGTCTTCTTCATTGAGCTTATGAAGTCCGCTGGCAACTTTATCCTCATCACCTTTTGATTTAGCTTGTACTGCAACATCCATGACAGGATTTGGGTATTCAACTGGTGGAATTATAAAATCAGAATTTCCTTTTATAAGTGAGTTGGAGGTATGGGAGTTTTTCAATTTTACCAGGACTCCAATATCACCGGCAGAGATACTTGGAAGGTCGGTTCTATTTTTACCCTGCAGGGTATATATCTGAGTTGCCCTTTCAGTACTGCCTGTCTGATAGTTTTTAAGATCCATACCAGCATCAATTTTACCTGAAAAAACCTTGAAATATGCCAATTCGCCTAAATGACCTTCTGTAGCTGTTTTAAATATAAAAGCCAGAGTGTTACCGGTAGGGTCACATAAAAGTGGTTTGATTTCACCATTTACTGCATTCTTGACGGTAACTGGTGGCATCTGATTTGGAGCTGGTAGATATTCGGTGGTGAAATCCAGGAGAAGCTTAACGCCAATATTCTTGGCGGCTGAGCCAACCAAAACCGGAACAGTCTCACCTTTGATGAT
>CAYPUP010000251.1:0-4063 GCA_964413795.1 uncultured Ignavibacteriales bacterium | reverse complement strand
TGCTGATACAGAAATCAGAATGACCGGCAAACTTTCTTATGATGAAACCAGACTTTCATTCATTACAGCCTGGACTGGCGGAAGGCTCGATAAACTCTATGCTGATTTCACGGGTATTTCAGTTGCCAGAGGAGAGGCGATGGTGCAGCTCTATTCGCCGGAATTGTTTGCCGCTCAGGAAGAATTACAACAAGCAGTTAAAATGGAAAAATCGTTTACTGATGAAAATTCCATTCTGAAGAAAACGGCTTTGGCAACAATTGGAGCGGTCGAAGAAAAACTCCGTTTAGCCGGCTTGACAGAAGATCAGATTGAAGAAATAAGAAAGGGCGGCAATGCTGCTGATAAGATTACGATTTATTCTCCTGCCGGAGGAGTTGTGACCGAAATACATGCCCGCGAAGGGGACTATGTCAAAACCGGCGATAGAATTTATACAATTGCTGATCTTTCATCTCTCTGGGTAATTCTCGATGCTTATGAACCCGATCTGGTATGGTTGAATAAGGGACTGCAGCTTACTTTCACAACCCCATCGTACCCGGGCAAGGAATTTAAGGCAGAGATTGCCTTTATTGATCCGGTCGTGGACCAGAAGACTCGTACTACAAAAATAAGGGCTATTGTAAAAAATAATGATTTGTCACTAAAACCGGATATGTTTGTCAGCGGAGTTGTTAAAGCCCGATTGGATATGAGCGGTTCAATCGCAAAAAATAACTCCGATGCTCCCCTTCTCATTCCGGCAACGGCTCCTCTTATCACCGGCACACGAGCAGTTGTTTATGTTGAACTTCCTTCTGATGAAGGAGTCTTGTTTGAAGGAAGAGAAATTGAATTGGGGCCTCGTTCGGGTAACTTTTATATTGTTAAATCCGGTCTGGAAGAAAACGAACTTGTCGTAACCAATGGCGCTTTTAAATTAGACAGTGAATTACAAATTCAGGCCAAACCCAGCATGATGTCCCCTAAAGGGGGAGTAAGTACTGCCGGCCACCAGCATGGCCAACAGACGCAGGGGACAATGGAAACAATGACAATGGAGAGTAGCAGCCAATTACAAAATGATGTCGCTGTGACAAATGAATTATTACTTTCATTATCTCCTGTTTATAATGCCTACTTCAAAATCCAGATGGGTCTCGCTGACGATAAATTAGAGACTACCACCACAACGTATGCCTTGCTGGAAAAAGAAATCAATGGCATTGACCACACTCTGTTTAAAGGCACCGCTCATAAAGTGTGGATGGACTTTTCATCGGTTGCATTAAAGCAAATTGAAACAGGCAAAAGCAGTTCTACCCTTGAACAAGCCCGCCAGCCCTTTTATCATCTTTCCAAAGCGATTATAGAGCTGCATGATAAATTCGGACATACCGGCGACCTGGATTATTTTTTGACCTTCTGTCCGATGGCTCGCAACAATCAGGGAGCCTACTGGCTTCAGACGGTTGATATCGTAAACAATTCATTTTACGGTGCAGCTATGCTTCGCTGCGGGTCTATAAAAGATACATTGCCATCTAAGACAATTTCTGAACATTCCTCTCATTGAAAGTAAAACCAATGAATGATTCCCCCAAAAAAAAGAACGGCATTTTAGACAAGATTATAAATTACTGTCTAAATAATAAACTAGTCGTCTTTCTTATTACTTTGGCAGTAGTCTCGTGGGGAATTATTGTTGCTCCGTTTGATTGGGATATTTCCTTTCTGCCGAGAAACCCGGTAGCGGTTGATGCTATCCCCGACATCGGAGAAAACCAGCAGATTGTTTTTACCAAATGGGACGGCCGTTCGCCTCAGGATATCGAAGATCAGATTACTTATCCCCTGACAGTTTCGCTTTTAGGTCTTCCGGGTGTTAAGACTATCCGCAGTTATTCATATTTCGGCTTTTCCACTATCTATGTAATTTTTAAAGATAATGTGGAGTTTTACTGGTCGCGTTCAAGATTGCTTGAAAAATTAAGCTCGCTTCCATCGGGAACTCTCCCGGCTGATGCCACTCCTACGCTTGGGCCTGATGCGACAGCATTGGGACAGGTCTTCATGTACACTCTTGAAGGGCTCGATAAAAACGGCAATCCTACCGGCGGCTGGGACTTGCATGAACTTCGATCGATTCAGGATTGGACAGTACGTTATGCTCTGCAGGCGGCTGAAGGGGTTTCGGAAGTTGCTTCGGTAGGGGGATTCGTTCAGGAATATCAAATCGATGTCAATCCTTCGGCATTGAAAGCCTTTGATGTCAACCTGACCGATGTTTTCAATTCGGTTAAGATGTCAAACCTCGATGTCGGCGCCCGTACGATGGAAATCAACAAAGTTGAATATGTTATCAGAGGTTTGGGACTGATTGAGAATTTATCCGATATCGAAAACACCGTTGTTAAATCAAGAAACAATATTCCGGTACGAGTAAAGGATGTCGCAACAGTCGCAATCGGCCCGGCAATGCGAAGAGGGGTGCTTGATAAAGGGGGTGCCGAAGTAGTGGGCGGTGTAGTCGTGGTTCGCTTTGGCGAAAATCCCCTGGCTGCGATAAAAAATGTTAAAAAGAAAATTGCCGAAATCTCTCCGGGGCTGCCGAAGAAGGCTCTTGCTGATGGAACCGAATCTCAGGTACAGATTGTTCCCTTTTATGACCGCACTGGTCTTATCTATGAAACGCTTGAAACTCTGAACACCGCTTTGGTTGATGAAATTCTGGTGACAATTATTGTCATCCTGATTATGGTCATGCATATTCGAAGTTCAATTTTAATTTCAGGATTGCTCCCCTTAACAGTCCTGATGGTATTTATCGCCATGAAGCTTTTCAAAGTCGATGCCAATATTGTGGCTTTATCGGGGATTGCGATTGCTATCGGAACCATTGTCGACATGGGTATAGTTGTCACCGAAAATATTTTGAAGCATCTGGATAAAGCCTCACCGGGGGCATCGACTCTGGAATTAATCAGAAAAGCAACCAACGAAGTCGGCAGTGCGGTATTAACGGCTATTGCTACGACCGTGGTTTCTTTCCTGCCGGTCTTCACGATGGAAGCGGCTGAAGGAAAATTATTCAAACCGTTAGCCTATACCAAAACATTCGCTCTGATTTCATCTGTAATGGTAGCCCTGATAATTCTGCCGCCATTAGCACATTTATTATTTAAAAACCGTGACAAATTAATAAAATCTAAAGTACTTCCTTTGGTAATTATATTAGCCGGTATAACAATGTTACTGTTAACCTTCTGGTGGACTGGACTAATTCTTATCTGTGTAGCGGTTTATCTGCATTTTAAAAATCAATTATCAGAAAAGATCCAGAAAAACGTACCTACATATCTAACCTACATTATTGCAATTATTGTTGCCGGACTCCTTTCTTCCCACTGGGAACCTCTGGGAGTTGATGCCGGAGTGATTCTCAATTATCTCTTTGTCCTGATTTTGTTGGGAGGTATTCTTTTCCTCTTCCAGTTATTAATAAGAGCTTATGAACCCATCCTACGCTGGTGTCTTGATAACAAAAAAGTTTTCTTAACACTTCCACTTATATTGATATTCTTAGGGATGAATATTTGGTTAGGCTTTGGAAAAATATTCGGTTTTATGCCTGAATTTATCAGATCCTCTGCTCCATTTGCAGTGATGAACCATGCCCTCCCCGGACTGGGAAAAGAGTTTATGCCCAATCTTGATGAAGGTTCATTTTTGTACATGCCGACTACCATGCCCCATGCCTCTATTGGAGAGGAAATTGATGTGTTACAGTTACAAGATCGAGCCTTTGATAATATTCCGGAAATAGAATCTGTGGTGGGTAAATTGGGACGGGTGGAATCTTCGTTAGATCCGGCCCCGATTTCGATGATTGAAACTATTATCAATTATAAACCGGAATATATGATCGATCAGGATGGCCATCGTCTGAAATTTAAATATGATTATGATACGGAAAAATTTGTTCGTGACTACGCTGGTGAGTTAATACCAGATGAAAATGGCAAGCCGTTTCGGCAGTGGCGGGATTTTATTAATTCTCCCGATGATATCTGGAAGGAAA
>CAYPUP010000250.1:0-4083 GCA_964413795.1 uncultured Ignavibacteriales bacterium | reverse complement strand
AACCGGGGCAATTGCACTTTCAGGTTGTTTCAACTGGGGAGCCTTATGATTTTACAAAATCAGAAAATAATAATTCCCCGAATGAATATGTTTGCCTGATGAATTTTACAAATTCTGAAAAAGTTCTGCTCCGGTACATCTTTGATGAAATTTATGGAATTGATATTAACAAAGAGAATATTGATAGGGTTAAACTATCAATTCTTTTATTAGAAAGATTATATTCTGTCCCGCTTGATAAGGAAACCAAGAAGGAAGAAAATATTGATATCCGCTTTGTAGTCGGACTTCTCGACAGTTTGGATATTGGGGCTGTTCTGACAGACTATAATGGCGATATTGTTGGTTTTAACGGCCGCATAAAAGATCTGCTGAGCTTGCCTGAAGTTGCCGGAAATATCCATGAGTTCCTGAAAATAATAAGCCAGAATAATGATACTACAATTGAAACAGTGTTAATGGATAATTTTCTTAACTCTTTTGATTCTTCGGAAATAAACAAGTGCCGGATTCAGCTCCCATCAGGCGATATCTGTATGGTAACATCCTTAAGATTAGGAGAAACACTTGATGATCTCAGCAGCCTGGTTGCCTTTGTTCCCTGTTATTCTGAAATTTTGCAGCAAATGCCTGACAATCAGCAGTTATGGATTGATACAGTTAAGGCTATTGACAAAATAATGACCACTTCTACCAAAAAAAGTACGGTTGAGTTTATTGGCGGCTTTATAAAAATGCTGAATGTGTTCGAAAAATCAAATAAACCGCAGGAAGTTGACTTGAATGTATTGGTAAATGATGTATTTAAAAAAGTAAAAGCATCTTCGGCAAAAAAGAAAATTATCAGCCGGATCGAATCATTACCAATTTTGACTATACCTGAAGAAAAAATAAGTTTAATTCTGGAAGAAGTTTTCAAAAACTCGATTGAATATAACGATAATGCCCAGCCCATTCTTTCCGTCCGGGCTGATATGTTATCCGAAACCTGTTGTTTGACAATTTCAGATAATGGCCGGGGTATGAGTGCAGAAGATTTACAAGCGCTTAATAATATAATTGAAAAGATTGAACCGGGGAATAATGCTAAAAAGTTTTCCACGGGATTGGCCAGAGTCAATTATTTATTGAAATCAATTGAGGGAAGAATCGATATCACCTCAAGTAGATCAGAGGGAACAACAGTTACGATATCTTTTCCATTTACAGCTATGTCGTCCGATTTTTACGCAAAACCTGAAAAATTCCTTGTCAATGAATCCATATCAATGGAATCATCTCAGATTAATTAAAATAATCTAAATATCAGGGATAATCGATATCCTGAAGGTTTCAGTTGACAAATGGGAGAATTACTCTATTTTTTGTGGCTGGCTCATAATTTAAGGAACCTTTTATATGAATTCAATGACAGGTTTTGGAAAAGCAGAGGCTGTTTCCGATTCGGGTACTTTTTCAGTTGAGATATCTTCGGTCAACAGCCGTTATCTGGAAATATCGGTAAGGATGCCGCGTCATATTTCTGCTCTTGAACATAAAGTGCGGGAATTAATTAATGGCCAATTAAACCGGGGGAAAATCTTTATATATATAGGTTTTACGGAATCGGAAGAATTACCCTCCAAGAGCTTTATTAATGAGAAGACTCTGATAGCTGTCAATAAACAGCTAAACAAAATTAAAAAGGATTTGAAAATAGGGGGAGAGATAACGATAAGCGACCTTCTGGTTTTTCCAGATGTTACCCGCCCAAACGACAACGGCTGTGATGAAAAAGCTATGTGGTTGAACCTCGAGAAGATTATTTCAAAGGGATTGGAAGGTTTAATCAAAATGCGCCAGAAAGAAGGGGCAGCTATGGCGCGGGATATGAAAAAGCGGCTTACCCTGATAAATAAAATTAATAGTGATATCGTGAAAAATGCATCATTGGTTGTTGTCCAGTGTCGGGAAAAACTTAAAAGCCGCATTAATGACATGATCCAGAATGTCGAAGTTGATCAGGCTCGTCTTGAACAGGAAGTCGCTTTTATTGCTGATCGATGTGATATTTCCGAAGAATGCGCTCGCCTGTTCAGCCACATCAAACAATTCCAGGATGACCTACAGTTAAATGAACCGGTTGGAAAAAGGCTTAATTTTGTTTTGCAGGAAATGAACCGGGAAGCTAACACTATTGCCTCAAAATCAAATGAAATTTCTATAACATCAGCGACGATTACCCTCAAAGAAGAGATAGAGAAGCTGCGCGAAATGATTCAAAACGTAGAATAAGTAGAGATTTTTGTATTGAAAAAAACAGGGAACATAGTAATTATATCATCACCATCGGGGGGGGGTAAAACTTCAATTTGCCAGAAGCTTCTTAATGATAACAAAGACTGGGAATTCTCTGTCTCATATACAACAAGATTACAGCGTCCCGGTGAAACAGATGGTCGGGAATATTATTTTGTCGATGAAAAAAAATTCGATGCTCTTAAAAGTAATAATTTTTTCGCCGAGCATTTTAAAGTGCACCTATATAATTATGGAACCCCAAGAGGGCCGCTTGAAAATGTTCTCAATAGTGGCGGTGTGATTCTGCTTGATGTCGATGTTCAGGGAGCAAAACATTTAAAAAAAGAGTTTGACGAAGCCCTTACAATCTTTATACTCCCACCTTCAGTTGAGGAACTCCATAAGCGATTAACTGCCCGAGGAACCGAAACCGAAGAACAATTAAAGGTTCGGCGTGAGAATGCCACGACCGAGATGAAATTATGGCATAATTTTGATTATGTCGTTGTAAATAACGAACTTGAGGAAGCCGTAGAGCAGGTTTATAGCATAGTAAAGGCACATAAATGCCGAGTAGATAAAATAAACATGGAACTAATCAATAGTATCATTAGTTAATAAATTGTTGTTAATAGAGGAGATATGTATGGGTAAAATAAATTTAGATGAACTGGCCAAGCTGGGCCTTAACCGTTACGAGGCGGTTATTGTTGCTTCACAGCATGCACGTATTCTCAATTCCAGAAGACTTAAGTTGTTGGAACGCATGCCTGATGATCCTAATATCGAGATTGATTCTCGTAAAATTTCTATGAGAGCCCTTTGTGAACTTTTGGAAGGAAAGGTTAAGTATAATCGTCCTGATTCGATGTAAGTAATGTAAACTTATAATTCGAACATAAAGGTAAATATTTATGGCCAAGAATCTTGTCATCGTTGAATCACCGGCAAAATCTCGTACTCTCGCCAGATTTCTTGGCAAGGACTATGAAATTATAGCTACTATCGGACATATCATTGATCTCCCCAAATCCAAAATCGGAATTGATGTTGAAAATAATTTTGAACCTCAGTACACCGTAATCGACGGCAAGCAGAAAGTCATTGCCGGCCTGATCAAGGCGGCTAAAAAAGCTACCACAATCTTTCTTGCTCCTGATCCTGATCGTGAAGGTGAGGCTATTGCCTGGCATGTTGCTAATAAGCTCAGAGAAAAATGCAAAGGTGATCTCAAACGGGTTACGTTTAATGCAATCACACAAAAAGCTGTAACCGATGCAATTAAAAATCCCCGTGAAATTGATTTGAATCTGGTAAATGCCCAGCAAGCCAGAAGAGTTCTAGATCGCCTGGTTGGTTATATCGTTTCTCCCTTTTTATGGAAGACTGTCGCCCGAAATCTTTCAGCCGGGAGGGTTCAGTCGGTTGCTTTAAGATTGGTCTGCGAGCGGGAAGCAGAAATCAAGGCTTTTAAAAATGAAGAATATTGGCAGATTGCCGCGGATTTAAAGACTTCCAAAAAAGAAACCTTCGAAGCCCGTTTATATCAAATCGACAAAGCTACGGTTGTTAACCCGACTGAGTTTAAAGGCAAAAATAAAATCTGCATTACTACTAAAGATGAAGTCGATAAATTTTCCGCTGAACTGAAAAAGGCTGACTTTGTAGTCTCTGAAATTAAGAAATCTGAAAAGATTCGCAATGCTCCGGCTCCATTTATTACTTCTACTTTGCAGCAGGAAGCAGCCAAAAAACATGGCTACTCACCCAAAGCGACAATGAAGATTGCCCAGGAGTTATACG
>CAYPUP010000249.1:0-4087 GCA_964413795.1 uncultured Ignavibacteriales bacterium | reverse complement strand
AATCGCCCTTGGTGGTTTTATATAAATGAGGATCAACACCGGGACCCATCAAAGCTGTAAGCTCGACTTTATCACCGGCGATATTTATTACGGCATCACCAATCATACCGGTAGTAGTGACAATTTTTAATTTACCGGAGTTTATCTTTTGATTGCTTCCGCAGCCAATTATAAAAAGTATGACAATGAATAAAACAAGTATAGATATTCTAAGTCTCATTTACATCCTCCAGCCATCGGTCTTGTTTTCCGGAAGTTCTTTAAAATCATCTTTACCAACATAAACAGAAGTTTTAAACTTTTCAATTAACATTCTCTCTTTTTCCTCAAGTGAAAAATAATATTCCAGAAATTCATGAATTCGCTGGGCTGTCTCACTTGAAACTCCATGCTCCACCTGACAGGCGTCGGCACGGGCATTATCGTGGGAAATACCAAGAATTTCCACAAAAAAGGTGATAAGATCTTTGTGTCGATGCAGAATCTCTTTTCCCAACAGGCGTCCCTCATCAGTTAGTACTACTTCTCTTCGGGAGCTATGGCTTAAAAGCCCCAATGATGTCAGCTTCTGAACTGACCTGGTAACAGTTGGGAGTTTGGTTCCCAATTGATCGGCGATATCAGTTATTCTTATTTTCTCGTTTTTGCTTGATACTTCTAATCTGTATATTGCTTCGATATAATCTTCTTGTGCTGGCGTTAACATAAGACCTTCCTTTTAATTACCTTTGGGTAATTAAACAGTTATTCAAGGGTAATTGTTCCGGGAAATTAAGTTTTTTTTGTAATTTTAAAAAAAAATTATATAAGCTGTTTCTTTTGAATGGACTCTATTTTATATTGCAAAAGAAGGGTAATAATACATTTAATAGATATGAAGTTAATAAGAGTCATATTAATAATAATCACGGTTTTACTGGCCTTTTCGACAGTTTATTCAAAAACCTACAACCTTGAAGAGGGTAACAATCTACAATCGATCATTAACTATGCAGCCAATGGTGATACTTTAGTATTGGATGAAATGACCTATCGTACGGTTTTAACTCCCTTTAATGATCTTCTATGCGGCAATTGTGAACAGCCTGATACGGTCATCAAGGCAAGTTATGGTTTTGTGGTCAGGAATAAATCACTGGTTATAATCGGTCTAAGCCGAACCGGAACGATCCTGTTGACAAAAGCCGGTTATGGTTTATATATAGAAAACTGCCCGAATATTGAAATCAGGAATCTGACTATTACCGGGGGGGTTAGAGATCTTGATGAAATGGCTACTGATGCCGGAATAGTTATCCGTAATTCCAAGGTTAAAATTGTAGATGTGGATATCAGGGATAATGACCATCGACTGGATTCGGTTGTTGTTGGAATTGGTGGGATAATAGGTCGGGAAGGGGCTGATATTGAAATTTTCAATTGCAATATTGACAATAACGGTTGGGATGGCGTTGCTCTTTATCGCGGTGCGATTGCGCATATTGCCAACAACAAAATAAGTAACGGCCGTGGTGCTGGGATTGGCGTGACCTGGGACGCTTCCTGTGTTGCTTATAATAATGAAATCACCGGATACTGGAAGGGGATTGGTGCCTTTGGATCTTCATGGGTTATAGCTAGAAATAATCTAATCCACGAAAATCTTGGCTGGGGAATGGTGGCTACCGGACAATCATATATGGATATGACCAATAATGTCGTCTACCACAACGGAAATTGCGGGATAGCTCCCTGGTCGACGGATAGCAGAGGGCGGATTGTAAATAACATAATTGTTGAAAATGGCTGGCGGGATTATTGGGTGTGTGCCTGTGTTGGTGTAAGAAACAATGGTGATTGGGCTAAATGGGAGTTCAGGCATAACATTGTTTTTGGCAATAAAGACGGCGAGTATGAAAATATATGGGATCAAACCGGACTAAATAGCAATCTTAGTGTTGATCCGATGTTTATCGGAGAAGGTGATTTTAATCTTCAGGAGGGTTCTCCCGGTTTGCATGGTGGCGACAGCCTGATTTATAATATCGATGGGACAGTATCTCACATAGGCCTTTACGGCGGGCCTCAAACCTGGTCAAAGTGATAATTTAATTTAATGAAAATTATCTTAAGTTTTTGTAAGTTATTAGTCGAAGTATATAGGGAAGTTTTTAATTATGGAGGTATTTTAATGAAACGGTTGTTATTTTTAGGAATTTTGATCTCCTTGAGTATTGCTGGAATTAGTCTTATGAACGGCTGCAGTGATGATGATAATCCAACAGATTCTCATTTGGGAGATACCTCATCGGCTAAATTCCAATTTATTGACTCCACCCTCGGTGAAGAAATGTTTGAAGGTTTTGGTGAAGGTATCGATTTATCGCTTGAACTGCTTTCAACTCATCTTGGGGTTCCTCTTTCAGGTTCAAAGGATAATCCTATTATGGCGTTACAGACTGACGAAGGGGTTATAATTAACTCTATTGGCAGTGTATTATTTACTGAAGATTTCTGGTGGGTCTTTACATTTGAAGCTTCATTTATAGACTGGGATGAGACCACTTATGTAAGTGGAACGGACTCAGTACAATTATTACTGGGAACATCACCTCTGGAACAGAAATCATATGCAGGTGAGTTGACATTTAATGCCGCCAAAGCAAGAACTCATGTCAGTGGTTACAATAATGAAGGTCAGATTGCTGCTCACCATCGTATGGATGCTTCTGTAGATGAAGCCGGCAGTAATTCCATTATTACCGTAAACGGGACAACCAGGGATACCCTTGATTTAAGTGTAACCGACGGTCAGAGTTCCTGTGATCTGGAACTTACGGAGTGGTTGACTTTAACAGATCTGGAAATTTTAGTTCAACCGATATATGAAGACTGCCTGCAGGATGGAAGTATATCTCTTACTGCCACAATTGACCTGAGCTGTACCGGTGGCGGGGACAACCCCGGACCGCTTCAGCAGCTTGATATCGAAGGGACCTGGGTTATTACATTTGTCGTTAATAATAACAATACTGCCACTATAACCTTCACTGACGGTACAACTACCTGGCGGGTGACCGAAGACATTGATTGTAATATGCCTGACTAAGATTTAATAGAAGGTTTTGGAATTAAATAGCAGGCATTATTTAATAATGTTTGTTTTTTATTCCAGTTTGAAATTATATCAGGGATCTTAAAAGAGGTAATCAAATTACTTGACCTTTTAGGAAAGTTAAGTAATTTTAGATCTTCGACAGGAATAAGTCGATATTATTTTTTACGATGACGCCAATCGGTTTTTTAATTGATGTCAGCGTATGATCGGAGGAGTGGCTGAGTGGTCGAAAGCGGCGGTCTTGAAAACCGTTGTACCGCAAGGTACCGTGGGTTCGAATCCTACCTCCTCCGCTTAATTATAAATAACTCATTTGTAATAAGTTAAGATTACGCCCATAAGTCACGTAAGAACTATTTCTCTTAATTTATCAATTTAAAAATCCAATATTATCACAGGTTCTCCAGATTGACAAAACGTTGATTTTGATGTATATTATGACAAATTTGGTGATGTTATGTTCTACACTTTTGAAGGAGGAGTAACGCATGAGGGCTATTTATTTACATCTTTTAACAGTCATTTTAATTAGCATAGCTATTTCAGCCGGTGCTGATGACCTTTCAATTACTGTTACAAACAATCTGACCTCCATGCCATTGACCTTCACCGAGAATCAGGGTCAGTGGGATGAGCAGGTACAGTTTCGTGCCAATGCCGGCGGGGCGACGATGTGGTTCAGTTCCGATGGCGCTTATTACCAGTTTACCCGAACTGTTAGCGGTCATCCTCGCGAAGGCGGGGATCCAGGTTCAATAGACGCTCTCAGTCTGGATTCCCGCCTGCGCGGGAATGACAAAGGGGACGGGAATGACATAGGGGGCAGGAATGACATGAAACCGGACTCTATTGAGACCATGATGATCAAGGCCAACTTTGTGGGAGCTAATCCCAACCCGCAAATGATTGGTGTGGATATGATGGAATACAAATGCAACTACTTCATTGGCAACGAACCCGATAAATGGCGTACGGATGTCCCCAATTACG
>CAYPUP010000248.1:0-4093 GCA_964413795.1 uncultured Ignavibacteriales bacterium | reverse complement strand
GGTATTAGCCAATCCGCCACGAACTGCCTTTTTGCTGATTTTCAAACCGTTTTCATTCAATATTGCCGCTGCTTTTACAACCAGAGCTGAATTCCTTAATTGGTGCGAGCCATACATTTGTGGCTTAAGATTTTTTAGCAAAAAACCATTGGAATTAAAATCCAGCCTATTTTCAGTAACGTAAGTTTTGAATTCATTGTTATTCAAAATATGCAGAGGAGTTTTTTTTATTTTACAGCGCTTAACTATAACATTCCGGGCCGATTCGGGCAGCATTCCGATCAAATGCGGAACACCCGGTTTGATTATTCCCGCTTTTTCAAATGCTATTTTTGACAGACTGGAACCTAAAATCTCCATATGATCTTTGCTGATATCGGTAGTGATTGTAATCACTGGTCTTAAAACATTGGAAGCATCAAGTCTTCCCCCGAGTCCGGTTTCAATAACAGCCACATCCACTTTCACCCTATCAAAGTAATATAAAGCCATAGCTGTAATCACTTCAAAAAAGGAGAGCTGGCGTTTGCTGAGAATTTTACGATAACGATCCACAAAAGAACAAACCGAAGCTCTGGGGATTTTTCTCCCATTAACAGCTACTCTTTCCCGAAGGCTCACTAAATGAGGAGAGGTAAACAGGCCGGTTTTATATCCCTGGCATCGCAGAATCGAAGCCAGCATTGCGGCCGTAGAACCTTTGCCGTTGGTACCAGCTATATGAATAGTTTTGTAATTATTCTGAGGGGAGCCGATTGATTCCAGAAACTCAGTGATATTCTCCAAACCAAGCTTCATACCAAAAAACTCGCGGGAGAGTAAAAATCTTTCCGCTGAAGAATAGGAATGCTGGGGCATTATTTTCTCCACATGAATTTTATGAGAGAGGTAGTAGTATCTCGAAGGTCTTTCCGGCTTACGATTTTATCAACAAAACCCTTTTCCAGGAAAAATTCCGTTGACTGAAATCCCTCCGGAAGATCCTGACCAATTGTCTGTTGGATGACCCGGGGACCGGCAAACCCCAGAAGGGCTTTTGGTTCAGCTATGATAACGTCGCCAAGCGAGGCATACGAGGCCATCACGCCAGCAGTCGTTGGGTTGGTAAGGATAGAGATATATGGGATTTTCTTTTCGCTTAATATAGCCAGCAAAGCCGATGTTTTCGCCATCTGCATCAGAGATAAAATCCCTTCCTGCATTCTGGCCCCACCTGACGAAGAGACGATAACAAGAGGAATTTCTCGTTCTATGGCCCGTTCGATTGCCCGGGCTATTTTTTCGCCGACCACAGAGCCCATCGAACCGCCGATAAATTCAAAATTCATTATGGCAAAAGAAATTTCAACCCCCCCCATTTTCCCGATTCCTGCAATTACCCCTTCTTTTTTTCCAGTCTTTAGCTGAGCAGCCAGAATGCGGTCAGGATATTTTTTGGAATCCCTGAACTTCAGGGGATCTTTGGATGTCATACCAATATCGAATTCTTCCAATTTACCATCATCGAGAAGAAGTGAGATATATTTCTGGCTTGAAATACGGAAATGGAAATCACAGGTCGGACAGACCCAAAGAAGGTCCTCCATCTTTTTCCCGTAAACTACTTCGCCGCATGACTGGCACTTGGTCCAGATCCCTTCAGGAATATTCCTTTTTTCCTGTGTGGCAAGCCCTTGCTTATCTTTTTTAAACCATGCCATATATTATACCGAAATTAGTCCTTATTCAAATAACGAACCATAACCATAGCATCCTCTTTGGGGTTGCTATAATAACCGGGACGTTCATACAACAGAGTGAATCCGTTTTTGTTATAGAACGAGCGCGCTTCAGCGTTACTGACCCGGACTTCCAAAATGATATAGCCGCATCCACTCTCAGTTGCTCGTAATAAGATACTTTCCAGAAGTCTTTTTGCAACAGATTTTCTTCTAAATTCGGGTAATACGGCAATATTGGTCAGATGCGTCTCTATATCGACCACATGAAAGCATGAGTAACCTATTATCTTATTATCACATAGGGCAACTTCCGCATACCAGTTGGACTCATCTAATTGCTGTTTAAAAGCCGATTTTGGCCAGGCATCAGAAAAAATAGCCTTTTCCATTTTAACAATCTGGGCAAGATCTTCTTTCATCATATCACGGACAATTATTTTATTTATTTTCTTCTCGATATTGGTCAAAACGAATCTCTGCTTGTGATTTTTGAAGATACATCGGTTCGAGACTGGCTAAATCAGCCATCTCTCCCTTATTTAATTTTTCCAATCCCAGATATAACATATCCGAGGCATTAAAGTTCAAATAATCGGAATAGTCTTTATTGGTCATTTCCGGGAAAAGCTCACTAAAATTAAGCCCAAATGAGGCAAGGCTGCTATGCCCGATTTTTTCAAATAACTCATTATATTTAATAATGGATATATTATCCTGATTAAATAACCCATCGTTGATATTACACATGATGCCTTCATCCCGATTTAAGGGAACTATAACATAGATAGTATCTTCAACGTTTTTCAACCTGACCGCCGCAATTTCAAAGCTGTTAATGCCAATTATGGGGATATTTAATGCAACCGCCATGCCTTTGGCCGCCGCTAATCCTATTCTGAGGCCGGTAAATGAACCAGGCCCTATTCCCACGACTATCGCTTCCAGATCTTTAATTTCAAGTGAGGCAGTTTGAAACAATTCCCCTATTTTTTTTATGATAAACCGCCCATGAGATTTTTCTATCTCTTCGTTTGATTGAATCAGCCGATCACCGCCAAATTGAAGACCAAGCCTCAAATTTTTGGTAGAAGTATCTATAGCCAATATGTTGTTATATTCTTTAGTCATTATTAATTACAATAATTTCAATTTCGCGCTGGGTATCATCCAGTATTTTAAATGAGACCTGATACCTTGGTATAGGGAGATTCGACTCTCCTTTTTCGCCCCACTCGATAACCATGATCCCTTTCTGCTGCATGTAATCATCCCAGCCTGTTTCATATAATTCAGATATATCTCCAATCCGGTACAGATCAAAATGGAAAAGCAACTTACTCCCACCGCGATATTCATTTACAATCGTATAGGACGGAGAGTTAACTAAAGAAGTATCAATCCCCAGAGCTTTTGCTACCCCCTTAACAAAAAGGGTCTTTCCGGCTCCGAGTTCTCCGCTCAGGATAACGACATCCCCTTCCTTGAGAAACAGGCCAATCTTCTCAGCCAATCCGAGAGTTTCAATTTCACTATGAGAAATTGCTTTAAGAATCGATGCCATAATTTTACCTGGGTGTCATAATTGCCAGCGGAACAACCATCTCTTCGAGAGAAATCCCCCCATGCTGGAATGAATCCTGGAACTGTCTCACCATTTCGTTATAGTTGTTGGGGTAGACAAAGAAATAATCCTCTTTAGCAATGATATAAGTCGTTGCCAGATTAAATTTAGGCAGCTGCCATTGCTCAGGATTTTTGATCAGGATAGAATCTTTGGGATCGGAATTCAGGTTATCGCCATATTTATATCTTAGATTGGTTGATGTCGTACGCCGGCCATGCGCCAATGTACCCCGATGGCAATGAACCGAGCCGTGATCAGAAGTAACAATAACTGTATAATCTTTTTCAGCAAATGATTTCAATATCGAAAACAAAGGGGAGTGTATAAACCAGCTTTTCATCAATGATCGGAAAGCAGCTTCACTGCCTGCTATTTCTTTAAGAATAACATTATTTGAACGTTTGTGAGCCAGAATATCCAAAAAGTTAAAAACAAAGGTAACAACGTCGCTGTTGAAAAAATCTGCCACCTTTTTTGCTACCATTTCCCCCTCAGTATTATTAAAAATTTTAACATAGCGGGGCGGCTTTTTTAAACGAACGCCGTTGCGGGCAAGATTATCTTCAAAAAACCGATCTTCCATACGATTGAGTGATCCCTCATCACTGGAGGTGTAGTTATCCGGGTAGACTTTGTGTATTTCCTTTGGAAACATTCCCGCAAAAAGGGCATTCCTGGCAAAAGGTGTTGCTGTTGGGAGCATGGAATAATAATATTTCCTATCGATATTATAAAACTCGGCCAACAA
>CAYPUP010000247.1:0-4103 GCA_964413795.1 uncultured Ignavibacteriales bacterium | reverse complement strand
CGGTATTATTGTTAGGCATAGTCGGCTTTTTTGCCGGAATATTCCCGGCGCGAAGAGCCGCAAATCTGCAACCGGTACAGGCCCTTAAACTATTTTAGATTATGATTAATTTTGCTACAGTATATAATGTCTTTGTAAGAGATTTTCGCAAACAGAAAAAGAGAATCACTCTTACACTTATTGCCCTCGGATGGGGGACTATTTCTATCATGCTCTTACTTGGTTTCGGTGAAGGCTTGCATAATCAATTGAGCATCAATAGAAAAGGGATGGGTGACGGCATCTCTGTCCTCTGGGGCGGGCAAACTACTATCCCCTTTAAAGGAATGGGAAAGGGACGCAGAATAAATCTTCTTAAAGAGGACCCCGCCTATCTAAAAGACCGCATTCCTGAACTGCAGTATATCTCCGGCGAATATCATCGCTGGGGTGCTGCCATCAAATATGCAGATAAGGTCCTGAGCGAACATGTCAATGGCATCACACCCGAATTTGAATTCATGCGCAACCATATCCCCGAAATGGGGGGGCGCATGATTAACCCAAAAGATATCGAATTAAAACGGAGAGTCGCTTTTCTTGGCGATGAATTAAAAGATCGCCTGATCGGAGATGAAGATGCTGTAGGTAAAATTATTCTTGTCAATGGAATACCCTTTACGGTTGTGGGAGTAATGACCAAAAAAATGCAGATGAATTCTTATTCCGGGGATGATGCCAGTAAATTATCTATTCCGACAACGACTTTCCATGCCATTTTCGGTGATCCTTATCTTGATAACATCGTTTATCAGCCCTATGATGTCAATAGAATGAAAGCTGTCGAAAAGCAGGTTTACCAGGCAATGGGAGCCAAGTATAAATTTGATCCAACTGATGAGCGAGCTCTTGGAATTTGGGATGTAGCCGAAGGCGCCCGTGAGATGAACAACATGTTAACCGGAATCAAAATATTCCTCGGTTTCATTGGCGGCTTAACCCTTTTGATAGCCGGAGTCGGTGTAGCCAATATCATGTATGTCTCGATCAAGGAACGTACCCGTGAAATAGGGATCAAGATGGCGGTTGGCGCCAGGAGATCCTATATCCTGGCTCAGTTTTTAATCGAAGCATTATTGATTACTTTCATTGGTGGTTTTGGGGGAATGTCGATCAGTTATGTCCTGACCGAAGGGTTTAAAAGAATTCCTATCGAATCGGATGTTTTGGATTTTATGGGCCGCCCGACTATTTCATGGGAAATTGGATTGATCGTAATAACTATTCTGGGAATTATGGGAATTTTAAGCGGTCTTTTCCCGGCCATGAAAGCCTCGTCAGTTAACCCGGTGGATTCACTACGATATGAATAGGTGACGAATTTTGAAACTTATGGAGTTTTATGGGCGGCATACACCCTCGTGTGACCCAATAAAACAGGCAAGACCTGCCAGACACAAAATGATTTGGAGATTGTAAATGATTGATCTTAAAAATGTGACAAAAAAATATACAACCGGAACGGTCGAATTTACTGCTCTAAAAAACATAGATCTTTCAATTAGAAAAGGGGAGTTCATTGCTGTCGTTGGTCCCTCCGGCTCGGGTAAATCTACGCTGATGAATCTGCTTGGATGCCTTGATGTCCCATCGGATGGCGAATATACTCTCGAAAATCGTTTAGTAAATAAACTAACCTCCAATGAACTGGCTGATATTCGTAATACAAAGATTGGATTTGTATTTCAGGCTTTTAACCTCCTCCCCTACGCCACCGCCTATGAAAATGTCGAAGTCCCCCTGCTCTTTGCCAAAGTTTCCACAAAAAAACGGAAACAGCGTATTGTGGAATTATTATCAAGAGTTGGTTTGGCTGATAAGCTCAACAATAAGCCGACCGAAATGTCCGGCGGTGAAATGCAACGGGTGGCCATTGCCCGTGCCCTGGCAAACAATCCGGATATCATTTTAGCTGACGAACCTACCGGGAATCTCGATACCGCTTCGGGGTCTGAAATTATAAATCTCTTTCATGAGATGTGGAAATCGGGTAAGACTATTGTTATTATTACTCATGATATGAGCATCGCTGGCCAGACCGAAAGAATCATCAAGCTCCGCGATGGCGTCATCGAAGCCAATGGGCATCTGGCTTAATACAAAAGATCTACTTATAAAATATTCTTGCATCAAAAATACTTATTTGCCCCCAATAAAAAAGACAGAACCGATAAATGGCTCTGACTTTTTATATTTAATATAAGAGTAACCCGCCGTAAAAGGTGGGTTACTCATAATTGACCTTATTTCGATACGACGTTTCGCATTAGAACACACCCCGTGTCTTATCTTTCGGCTAACTGATCCTCGAAACGATCAGCCAATCTGATGAGATCAAGAAATTCCTGTGCCTGCGGAGAATCGGTTTCGTTTTCCACATCCCGTACAATCTCATACACTCTTCTCAAACTTGATCCCTTTGCCCAGTAGGAACCTCTCAGAATCTCGCTGAACTCTGCTGCGGCTGTGGCCAATCTAAAATCAGTGGTACATTCATTAAACGATCCAGAAAATACTCTGGCGGGAATGTTATAACTGATTTCTGTAGCCGGTTCTTCGGAGACATAAGTAGCCTTTGGATCTTTGTAGCGGACATTGACCATAGCAATATTACCTTTGGTACTCTTATGATTCAGAACAATCTCATAGAGAGCTGTCACATCATGTCCCGAACCGATCTCGCCGCCGTCTTCGGTGTCATCACGGAATTTGTTATCGACTACATCACGGTTCTCATACCCAAGAAGCCTGTAACTTTTGACAACTTCAGGATTGAACTCAACCTGGATTTTGACATCGCGGGCAATCACCTGAAGCATCCCGGTCATATTTTCGACAAAGACTCGGTGAGCCTCTTTGATATCGTCGACATAAGAGTAACTGCCATTGCCCTTGTTGCTCAGTTTTTCCATCAGGATGTCATTGTAGTTACCCATGCCAAAACCGACAGTTGATAATGTAATTCCTTTGTCAGTGTAGCGTTCAATCTCTCTTAAAATCTGTTCCGGACCGGTCTTGCCGACATTAGCTACGCCGTCACTGCAGAGGATTACCCGATTGATGTGGTTGCGTTCAAAATATTTATTAGCCATCTTATAGCCAAGATTAATACCCTCTTCGGCATTAGTCGATCCACCGGGTTGTAATTTACCTATGGCGTTTAAAATATGTTCTCTATGTCTGATACTTGTTGGCTCTAACAATACTTCACCTCTGGAACCGTATATAACAATCCCCACCTGGTCGTCGGATTTCAATTCCTTGACTAACATTCTTAATGATTTCTTGACCAGTTCCAGACGATCCTCTCTGGCCATTGATCCGGAAACATCAATTACAAATACCAGATTGGCTGGCTGACGCTTGCATTCGGCAATCTCTTTTCCTTTGATTCCAATTTTGAGAAGCCTGCTGCTGTTTGGACCAAAAACTGATGGTCCCCCTTCGACATTGATCTGGAAAGCGGCATTATACGGAGCATCATAGTTATAATCAAAATGATTCACAAATTCTTCCACCCGGACAGCATCTTCGGGCGGAAGTGATCCCCGTTCGAGATAAGAGCGGGTCATTACATAGGAGGCATCATCAACATCAATTGCAAAGGTTGACAGATTATCCCTAAAGGCGTTTATAAAAGGATTGGTGCCGTAATCCTTGAAGAACATGGCATCGTATTGACCATCGGGGAACCAGTAATAATCATCATCATATGTATAATCGTTATAATTATGATCATACTCATTACAATCATAGGCATTTCCATCATAATCATACCTTATTTCCGGTACAGATCTTTTTGCTTCTTTTGATTTTTTCCTGCTGTTAAAATCATTTACAGGTGAAGGAATACCTGCTGATGGCTGAACACGACCAGCTCTATTATAAACTTCACCCTGAGTGTTGGTAACAACACCGGCAGCCTGCGCCACTAAGTCATCAACCGTTGTTACCGGAGCGGTTTCTATTTTTTCGCGTGTAATTGTCGTTTGATTAGCCGTCTCATAAACTTTCAACTGATCCTGCTTGCCTGTAATTTTTATTACTTTATCAAGATCAGTTGT
>CAYPUP010000246.1:0-4123 GCA_964413795.1 uncultured Ignavibacteriales bacterium | reverse complement strand
TTGCTGTTTGGGCTCTGTCATAGTCTCCCTTGATTTCCCAACAGTAAGCCTCTGCCAGACAAAGAATCAGATTATCAAAATATGCTTGTAGATCGTTTATTTGATAAGTATCAAAATCAGTCGGCGGTTTTATGTAAAATACATCTGCCGTAGCACCAACCAAACTTTTAGCGACAATTTTTATTTTTGATGTCTGAACATAGAAAAAAATAGCTTCATCAGCATAGAAATATTCATTTTCCAATCTGTCTAACTCATTGGCTTCGATTTCTGTTGCCCAATAATCCGTACCATCTATAGTTACTCTAACAGCCAGAATTCCTTCTTTACCTTTTAAGACAGTATAATCCAACGATGACAGCTCAATCTCCCCGCTGGAACAATCTAAACCACTATGAATAACCTGCAATTCAGGAACAAAGTTTTCGATATATTTTGTTAATTCTAATTGTCCCCTATTTAATGCTTTAAATTTAATTGCTTGAGTAAACAATCGCTGTTCACTATCGTTTAAGCGTATTGCCAACTCATCAAGCATCGCCACTACTGCTGCGAATATTTGGGCAGTATCACTTTTATACCAAATCCTTATTGTGGTATCATACCAAATACTTGCAGTTAAATCTTCAAAATAGTCCATTTTTGATTCTCAATTAATCCTGCTTTTAATCCGCTCCTTAATATGCCAAACACCATATTGAAAGTTGCCATTATAATGCAAATAATTTCCAAAGTGAAATATCCGCTGTGTCTGTTTCCCTCTCAATCCCAGAAAATAAACAGCTTCCTCTGTTTCATTTCCTATTGCAATCAAAGTATCAATTATTGTACAACCACGAAAATGATTTCCCCCCGCATCAGGCAATAAGTAAATGCCTACTCGCGTCCACGTGCCCATATCGATCACTTCCAGAGAATCCAGCGTTTCCGATACACAATAAAGCGTATCCGTGCCTGGCACGAAACCAATACCACTGTAATACTTACTTGCATATTTGAAATAAGCTACCGTGTCTGGATAGGTATATTCATAAATCCCCCTATAAGCCACCGAAGTCTCATCAAAACCAGCTATCAGCAAAGTGTCATTCTTGGTTAATCGATTAATTGCCAGCAAGCGCAATCTTTGGTCATTTTGATCGCAATCGATCTGCAAAGAATCGATCATGACGTTCTTTCTATATTCGTAGACAAATAAATTATATGTACCTGCATTAATGCAATTGATCATAAACTGTAGATGCCCATTTATCACGCTTTCCCCAGAGTCATTATTGCCGCTATCTTCATCATGTAAAAAAGTTTTGACGGTATCCATTTGTGGATAATCAAAATAATGCGTCCACCCTGCATTTTGTCCGATTCCTCCGCTTCCACTATAATTTCTTTCTTCTACGCATAATTTAAAATTAGTATTCAAATAAATAGTGGTATCAACCTTTAAATAGGCGTCATAAGCCGTCTCTTTTGATGAAAACCCGACCGCTTGCTCGATTCCGCTTGTCTTCGCATCCAGTGCTAGTGTAATGTAGTCATTATTTTTATAATGAAATTGTGAACGTAAATTTATCTCTACCCACGTAGCAGTATCAACATTAACTATCTTAAAAGACGTGATGGAATCCGTTAAACTTGGTTGGTTATTCCATGTGATCCCCGTCTCCGTCCAAGTTGTGTCGCTGCATTCATAAACATCTATCCAGAGTGAATCTGGTGTTGCATCTTGTACAAAATCAACGTAAAGAAACAATTGCACGTTATTGATCAATTCATAATCAGCTAATTTGAATTTCAAAAAACTCCTGCGCAAATTGTTTGCCGTGCCCGACTTTTTCACATTAAAGGTAGTTTCTGTGCCATAATTGGTATCTCCATAAGTCCCATCCCGCACATAACTATCCGCCGTAACATAAACAGTTGTCGTACCTGCCCACAAATTTTCCCCTTCAAGAAGGGGAGCTAAGGGGTATGTTAAAAATAATAAAATCAAAAATACCTTCTTCATCTCATGGTCTCACATAATGATAATTAATAGCAGCCGAGAAATAATCCGCTTCGTCAACACTTCTGACTAACCCGATCCAATGGTTGCTTTCAATTGTCGCTGCAGAAATAGTCGCTTCTGTTTTATAATATCTATTTGTACCAGCTACCGTGCAAGCCATCGAATCAACCCGTGAAACATTCCCACCGTTCTCATCAGACTCCACCCAAATCATTCTGAAAGTATTAAAATCAGAAATTGCTTCGATAGAATCAATCGTTACCGTTGCTCCCGTTTTGTTTTTCCAGAACCAACTGGTATCCGCCTCCGCACCTTTAGGATAATCCTGTCCAAAATTTAGAAAATCAGTAACATGATCATAAGAATATTTTGTGACAACGTCACTTGAATCAATATCAATCGCATCATTATTGGTTATTGTTATTCCAAACCCATCATAATTTACAAGACTATCTCCAAAATCAGCCGCATAAAAATCCCCTGGACCGCCCGATGCCCCATTTCTTGAGATTTCTTTAAAATAATCACTGTCTCTAATTAAAGTTAATATATCGTTTGCAATTGCTGAGTAATTGCCTTTTAATAAAAGATTTTTCCCATCTGCTACAGTTACATTGGCGTCAAATTGTAAATAAATTATAGTTCCTGATTCTTGTGGGCTGTTTACGCTTATACTATCTATTTGAGTTGTCCCTGTTATATCAAAAAAAGTTCCACCGTTTAATGTAATAGTTGAGGCGCTGACTATATCATTTCCCTTATATTGTTCTCTGACTTCTTTATAATTATCGTTACCCATAAGAGTCATTAAATTCTTGCTCAATTCTCTAATCATCTCTCGATTTACATAAGGATATATAGCAAAAAAGCCCATATCCATTCTATTCCATAAAGAAGCATTCCCCCATTGGGCATTTATCCCTGTTGTGCCCTGAGAATCAGGAAGTGTGTTGGTATATGTAGTGCTTCCTATTGAATGCCCATTTAACCATAATTCCATTTTATTATTAGATGAATCAAGTATGCAGCCATAAATTAAAACATCTCCTGCAGAAAACGGTATGGAAGCATTAGCTACTGTACCTCCAGCAGGTGTTTGAACTTCAAATATACTTGAATTACTACCAGTTGCATACATTAAATTACAATATGTTGTTTGACTTATTAACCATTTGAACACATATTTATGAACAATCGCATCATAGGCTGAATCTGGAATAATAGCAGCAACTATCATTGCATCTCCATTTAAAGATGTATTAGGAATAGCCAAATAATCTCTATCATTCTCAAAACTTCGTACTGTCCAACCGGTTTTCTCTATTTCGTCCAACTTGCTATCTCCTAAAAGAGTACCATTTCGCTGATAATGTAGAGAATAATCTGTAACTACTGTATCATAAGCTTCATCCTTAAATAAATATAATACCTCAGCATTAAAAAAATTTCCAGATGTAGCTGAAATAATATCTAAATGTTCCTGTCTAATATTGCCAGTAAAATCTGTAAAAGTTATCCCATTGACAGCTTGGTGGACAGTACTTTCTGCTTGTCCATCATCCCATTGAACCATATTAAATCTTTTCCCTGATGCGTTAAATACATAAGGAAAGTAAATCGAATATGAATGATGTTGTACTTCATAAATTCCATAAGCTTCTTGATAATTATTTCCTATTCTAAAAGCATATCCGTTTCCTTCATACCAAAGACTTACGTAACTACCTCCAATTCCACCATTTATGTAGATACCATTTAATGAATCCCCGGTTGACAACATCATATTATTTGATATATTTGATCTACTTAACCATGTATTTTGTCCGATTACTATACAGGCATCTAAAGTATCACTATCATCATTTCCTTCTTGAATTCCTATTTCGTTCCCCGTAATAATAGTGTGATCAAAATTTGCTGTCCAATCAGACGATACATCAGCATCCACAAATACAATCCCTCGATCATTACAGGTTAAGGTGTTTTCCATTATATGTATTCCATCACAATATGGAGCAAACGTTATACCAGGGCCAACATGGATTATTTGGATTGCATCCGAACAATTCCTGACTGAACAATTATATATTTTAAAATTCCCCACATCTTCAACTGCAA
>CAYPUP010000245.1:0-4124 GCA_964413795.1 uncultured Ignavibacteriales bacterium | reverse complement strand
AAAAAATATCGGTCATTTTGGTCTGGCTTTTAAGCATTATTCTCATTTTACGTCCCCGATAAGACGTTATCCCGATCTTCTCGTGCATCGGTTACTGCGGGCATCAAAAGACGGAAAATACCCGCCCGAATTTGCCAAAAGAATTCCCGGTGTAATCGACAATGTCAGCAAGCATTGCTCCGACACGGAAAGATTAGCTGAGAAAGCAGAAAGAGAAGCGATCAAAATAAAACAGGCATCGTTTATGGCCAAGCATGTCGGGGATGTTTTTAAAGGAGTTATTTCCGGTGTGATGCCTTTTGGGTTTTATGTCCGTCTCGATGGTCTGGGAGCTGAGGGGATGGTGCGGGTCTCAACCATCGATGATGACTACTACCACCATGATGAAAAAAACTACAGCCTTATCGGGCGCAGCACCGGACAGGTATTCCGGCTTGGTGATCAAATTGAAGTTGGGGTACTCAAAGTGGACAAGCTCAAGCATGAGATTGATCTTTATATCGTTAAAAAAGAAAAAAGCAAAGCCAAAAAAACTAAAGATAAATCTTTCGATAATAAAATGCGATACGGCAGAAAGAAACGATAATTTTATTTTTATTAATTTCCGGCAACAATGATAAATCAAACTCTTATTTTTTTGGATCCTCGCCGCGAGGATGAAACACCGAATGACTGGCCAAAGATCGGCCTGGTGGTTACGGAACTCTCGGAGATTTATCAAAAAGTCAAAGAATCACAAGTTGACCTTATACTGATAGATGACTCGCGAAGCGAGGTTAAACGATCCGTGGCTGCCAAAATTAGACGTTTTAACGGACTGACTGAAATCTGGCTGATGACCAGTGATGATTTTTATGAAGATTATGATGCGGAATATATCGATGGTTCTTTTTCACGCTATCATGGTTTTGACAAGATTTTGCGTAAAGTTGAGAATATTCTAAAAGGTAAAAAGCTTCTCGCTAAATATGGAATTATCGGTCGCTCCGCAAGAATGAAAGCGGTAGCAGAGACGATTGACCGGGTTGCGAAAACCGAAGTACCGGTTATGGTTGTCGGTCCCTCGGGTTCAGGGAAAGAACTGGTGGCAAATGCGTTGCATCGGTACTCCAATAGAGCCAAAAATCCCTTTGTGGCGATAAATTGCGGCGCCTTAGCCGAGGGTGTCCTGGAATCGGAATTATTCGGACACGAACGGGGAGCATTCACGGGTTCTGTCTCAAAAAGAGAGGGGCTCTTTTTCAAGGCTGAAGGGGGTTCGATTTTTTTAGATGAAATTGGTGAAACAAAACCCGATACCCAGGTAAAGCTTTTGCGTGTTCTTGAGGATGGAACCTATTATCCGGTTGGCTCCTCGATTGCCCGTCATGCTGATGTGAGATTGATTTCTGCCACCAACCGCGACCTTAACGAAGCTATCGCTGAAAAAGAATTCCGTGAAGATCTCTATTTCCGTATAGGGGTTGTTAAAGTTGTCGTCCCCTCGCTCCTTGAACGCAAGGGGGACATTCAGCCCCTTTTATCATATTTCTGGGAAGGAAATAAAAAGCTGGATTATTCCGATGCGGCTTTGGATCTTTTAATAAAATATGACTGGCCGGGGAATGTTCGCCAGTTAAGAAATTTTGCTGACCGGATGGTTGCTCTTAAACCCAGGGAGCTGGTCAAGGAAGAGGATGTACAGGCTTTTATTAATGAACAGCATACCCAGCTCCATAACTTGCCCGTTTCAACCGGCAGAACTGTCGAAGAGGCTGGCCAGGAATTAATTTACCGGGCCATTCTGCAAATGGGATCAGAAATAAAACTATTGAGAGATTTAATAACATCACATCTCCCGGGAGGGGCATCTGAGGATCAGATGGAAGTATTTGATGCCATGAAAAAAGGGGGGACGATGGAGCAGATGGAAGAGATGATGATCAGGCAGGTTTTGGAAGAGACCAGTGGCAACCGTAAAGAGGCAGCCAAAAAACTTGGAATCGGTGAGAGAACACTATATAGGAAATTAAAAAAATATAATCTTCGTTAAATGTGTGTATTTTAAAATTAACAATTGTAATACTTTTAATATGGCCAGGCGTCGCCTGCGGGCAGGGGATTTCCTCGGATCTGTATAATAGTGATGAAGAACTCTATCAGGCATATCTATTGGGGGAGATCAGCTATAATGAATATATGATTATCAAAGGGATATTGGAAACCGGACTTGATTCGACTAATATTCATCTTCTCGATTATATTCCCAATCTCACCTACTTCTTAAAACAAGATAAAAGCCTCCAGACAAAATTGGAAATCGAACAGGTAGAGGCAATGACTGTTTCCCAGCCCTATCGCTTAGAATATCTGGCTAAAATTGATTACAAGTACTATCAGAAATTAAAACAAGAGGATACCTCCCGGTATCAATTATCAACTCAGATAAATTTTAATAAAAATTTGCAGGCGATCTTTAAAATTGACAGGGAATACAGCGGCTACGAACGAATCATTTATCGCTCGTTAAGATATAAAAGTAGGCAGGGTTTGTTTAGAGAAGCTCAGGTCGGTAATTTTTCCAGGAGATTGGGTTTGGGGACCGTTGCCGGTTACCGGGGGAAATTTCTACATTATTCCAGGGAGATTGATGGTGAATCACTATTGTTCCCCGATTATGGCGGCTCAAATGGATTTTATGTTGATCTGTATCCTAATAAAAAAATAGAGATTCAATCAATATTTTCATACAACCGTGATGACCTGCTTGAGATGACCACCTCATCAACGATGGCTTCAATCAAAACCGGTCAAATGGAGTTTGGCTTAATTGCCGGGCTAAATAAAATCAAAAACAGAAGCAGCGAAGCTACTCTTATTGATAGCAAAATATCATCATATTCAAAATATGAGTATTTACATGGGTATATGGCTGTCGAAGCGGCTATGCAGACTGGTGATAAAAGCGGCTTTGGAGCAATCGTGACGGAGGGGAGGCATCATTTCCAAAATGCCGATCTGAGATACTCTCTCTGGTCATACAGTGATAATTTTTGGGATATCTCTTCAGGGAGCAAAGCGGGGAATATCTCTCATTCGGAAGATTATGGAGATATTGATTTATCCCTTTCTACCAATCGAACCGGTGTCGAAGGGGGCTTATTCAAAACAATCATTGAAATCACATCCCAATATGAAATGGTCAGCTCTTTGATCTATTCCGGGATTGATAAGGATAATTATAATATCCAATACCTGGCTGGGATGACTCGAACCATCAATGAAAAGCTCTCTATTCGTCTGGATCATATTTACAAGACAAAAAAACGCCTCAAAGATCAAACCGAATCTGAGTTCGAGGATCATCGCACCCGATTGGAATCAACATTTTCCTCTGGCAATTTATCTTTAAGAAGTTATATTGGCTATCAAACAAAAACAGGGGAGAAGAGTTATTTGTCTTTGTTCATGAGACTGCGCAACGCCAAAACCCGATTCGGATCTTTTGAGTTCTGGTCCAATCTATCCCGGATCGATCTTAAAAACAAGATGATCGATTACTGGTATTCATTTGTCAGAATCCACCAGCAGTTATTGCCTGACATTTCAACGGGAATCAAATTAATACACAGTTACAACAGAGCAAGCCATAACCGCCACAGCATCACGGTAATTCTGGAGGCAACGGCATTGTTATGATAAGATTGGTATTTTCAATACTGATATTTTTATCCCTTATTGCCTCTAATGCCCATGCCGGGATAATAATCAATGAAGTCATGGCCAATGAACCGAGCGGATATGTCACTCTTGAATGGTTTGAATTATATAATGATTCGCCCGGATCAGTATCCCTTGACAATTATCAGATAAAAATAGATACAAAAGTAATTGAGTTCGAATCGGGGATTGCATTAGAGGCAGGCGCATATCAGGTATTCTGTCGTCAATTAATTACTTACGGAACTAAAAAAGGGTTCGAAGAATTCTGGGGGGATAATTCCAAAACATGGGGAGATACATATCAGGAATCATTGATATTGATCCCTATAGAGATATCTGTAACATTTAGCCTCACCAATTCCTCGGACATAATCGAACTTTACGACAATAATGATAATTTAATCTCTGAGTTTGAATGGACA
>CAYPUP010000244.1:0-4183 GCA_964413795.1 uncultured Ignavibacteriales bacterium | reverse complement strand
CGGCAGATTGGCAGCTTTGATATAATCACAATGACAATAATGATACCTTTTCTCTTCTAGATTAGTTGCTTGATCAAATTTCTCTTTATTACAAGCCACTTTAACAAAATAAATTATATCTCCCACTCTTCGAGGACGGATATAAAACGGATTCTTATACATTTTATCTAAAAGAGAATCAATGTCATTATTCTTTTGATATTCCTCACGAAATTTCCCAATAAGGTTGTCGGCGCAATCACAGGAACAATTGGTCATTATCTCATAGCGAGTATCTTTATCAGGAACCATGCTATCGAGTTTATCGAGCGCTTCTTTAACCCATAGGGTCTTTTCTTTTTCATTCAGACTGGGTAAGCCTTCTGATCCTTCCATGACAAACTCACGCACGGACTCTTCGGTAAAATAGACTATGCTTTCATTAAGTTTTTCGACCCAATTTGGATTTCCCACTTTTATTCCTTTAAAAATTCCTTATTAATCTTACTAACGATACAAAATAACATTCGTTTTAACAATTAAATGTACAAACAATTCTTTTATCTGAAAAATACAAATTTTCCAATAAAATTAAAACTTGATTCAGGGAATATAAAATTATCATAATTCTTTATGGTATTAGTAACAGAGAAAGCAAAATGTCCTTTTTGCAGGGAGCCAATAACCAAAGGGGCTGCTTTGTGCAAACATTGCCATTCACTTCTTCCCCCTCCCAGGGAAAAAAATAAATTCACAAAGCAAATCAATACTTTCCGGACTGGTTTTCTGGCTGGCATAGCCTTTTCATTATTAATTCTATACCTGGCCTACAAACACTTTGCACAATAATGATTAATTATTTTTGAATTTTTAAATAGCTGAAAAATCTACAGAAGCTACTGTTTGACCTTGACTGAAACAATCCTCTGCCCCTCGATTTTATCGATCTCAAATTCTATATCGTGCCATTTAATTTTTTGTGCGACTTTAGGAACCGAGCCAACCAAATGATAGATTAATCCTCCAACCGTATCATAATCCCCCTGCTCATAATTGGTATTGAGCTTTTCCTGCAGTTCCTCAACCAGAAGCTTGCCATCTACCAGGTAGGAACCGTCAGTCATAGGCGAAAATTCATCCTGTTCCCAGTCATGTTCATCCCGAATTTCTCCGAATATTTCCTCGATAATATCTTCCAATGTAACTAATCCGGCAACTCCTCCATATTCATCAACCACCATGGCAATGTGAAGGTGTTTTGATTTGAATTCGCTAAGCAGTTTACCGATTATTTTGGTTTCCGGAACAAAATAGGGCGTACGCAATAACTTAGTTATAACAAATGTCTCGCCCGGTTCAGGGAGATTATTGAACAAGTCCTTGACATAAATAAGGCCGATAATATTGTCTATGGTTTCATCATAAACGGGATAGCGCGAGTGCCCATCTTTTAAAACCAACGATCTGATATCTTTGAAGGCCATCCCTTTTTCGATCGCCATTATCTGAATTCGGGGAATCATAATTTCACGAACCACCGTCTGATCCAGCTGGAATATCTGCCCAATCATTTCGATCTCATTTTCCTCGACCAGAGTTTCGTTGATTCCAGCCTGATCAGCCAGAGTTTCAATCGCCCGCTCCACAATCTCTTCTTTTTCTTCTTCGGTAACTTTGGTATCGATGGAGATCCTTTTTAATATTTTCCGCAAACCACTCACAAGTGGATAAAAGGCAAAATATACGATCGAAATCATCCATAGATAACGCGTCATTTTTTCATTGATAGCTAATCGCGATTTACGGCGGGGCAGGTATTCTACAAAAAAGAGATATATAACCCAGACCAATAAAAGGGCTGCAGTAATCTGTACATAAACTGAAATATCAGGATGTATAATATACTGGGAGGCTACTTTGTATGTTATAGCTGATGATAATATCAATACAAATGATTTAAAAACGCGTGATATTTGCATGAAACCCTGAGGATCATCAGCCAGTCGCCTCAAAAAGTCTCGCTTCATTTTGGAAACTTCTGACAGCAGCGACTCTATATCATCGGGATCAATGTAAACCGCAAGCGAATACAATGAAACTATGTAGGCTACGAAATATAATATTATAATAAATAAAACAAGGGCTAACTCAATCACAAATTACTCACTTTGAAATTTTTCAAATAAAACAGTTCCCTCTCCTGCATCACTTTCGCAGAAGGACTTTCTTTATGATCATAACCGAACAAATGAAGCAAGCCATGGCAAAACAACCTTAACAATTCATCATTAAGCAAGTTACCGTATTGAATTGCCTGTTTTGCTGCATAAGGAACGGCTATATATATTTCGCCATAAATATTATCAGCATGATCAGGCGGGTCAATATTAAAAGAGAGGACATCGGTTGAACGGTTGATACCTCGAAATTGATTATTGAGTTCCTTCAGCTTTCGGTCAGTGGTAAAGATCAAATTTATCTGCCCGTATTTTTTGAGAGGAAATTCTTTGTTCGTAAGTTTTGTAAATATAGCATTCAACTTCTGACGTGGAAGGCGAACCTTTGTTTGCTTGTAGATATTCAGTTTCATTTAATTCCGTCCATCGATTCTTTTTGCTGTGGATACTTCACCCGGTGGTGGAATGAAGCTACGAGAACTTTGGCAAACGCTTTTCTGATTTTAGCCAGATCCCGCAGCGTCAAAGGACATTCATTCAGTTCTCCCGACTGGAAACGGGCATTTATAATTCGTTGAATCAAAGCATCGATACGAGCCGGAGTCGGCTTGTCAAGTGTCCTGCTGGCCGCCTCGACCGCATCGGCTAACATAGCAATACCGGTTTCGCGGGTCTGGGGCCGAGGTCCGGGATAACGAAATTTATCTATGTTGTCCTCGGAGCCGCCCTGCTTAAGGGCTTTATCGTAAAAATACGACTGAACCATTGTTCCATGATGTTCCTCAATAAAATTCAGAACATCATCCGGGATATCAGCCGCTTCACCGAGAAGCCTGCCTTTCTTTACATGAGAAGAGAGGATAATTGAGGACATCGATGGTGTCAGCGATTCATGGCGTGATTTTATACTAATCTGGTTTTCGACAAAGTACTCAGGAATCTCCATTTTTCCAATATCATGGAAATAGGCTCCTACTCTTGTAAGAAGAGAATTTGCTCCGATAGCTTTGGCCGCTTCCTCAGAAAGGTTTCCAACAATAATTGAATGCTGATAAGTGCCCGGTGCTTCGATAGCCAGCCGCTTTAAAAGGGGATGATTCAAATCCGACAACTCCAACAGGGTAATATCTGTAGTAATGCCGAATAAAAACTCAAAAAACGGCAGAAGGCCGATCGTTAATAATATTACAATAAATCCGTTTACCAGTCCAAAACCCATCTCGGTAAATACTGCTGCCTGAGGGGTAACTCTTATATTCTCAATTAGTAGAATAAAAAGAGCCGTGGAAAGAGAGATATATAACATGATCTGGAAAAATTTAGTTCTATGGCGGACTTTTCGCGATGACAGTGAGGCAACCGTACCAACTATGAAAGTCATAAATGTTAAGGTAAAATTGAAACGATGCATAATCCCCAATAACAGAGATAGAATTATAATGGATAAAATACCGACTTCGGCATCAAACAAGATCGTTACTACAACCGCCAGAAAAGCAACCGGATATAGATAAGGCGACAATTCCCATTGATTAATAATATATATAAACAGCATTTGAAAGCCGATGGCCAATAATAATGCCATAATTTTTGCATTCGAATAATAGATCTCTTTTCTGAAAAAAAACAAAAAGAGGTAAAGCATGGTCAGGGAGATCAGGACTAAAAATATTCTGGCAAGAGCCGGCAGGGTATTGAGGAACCAGCCCTGTTTGGCCGCTTCCTGTTGCTGCATTTTAACCATTTCCTGAAGAACCCGCTCCTGTCGTTCATGTACTTTTCCCCCGGATCGCACGATAATATTCCCCTCATCAACCACCTCTTTTACCGCCGAGATCTTATCCATCTCATCTTTGAGGCGAGAGTTATATTCAGCCATGTTGACACGTAAATTCGGCTGGACAAATGATCTTCCAATTAGATAATAATATTCAACATCAATTGAATCAACATCATACTTTTTATTTAACTCCGTCAGGAGTTTTGCGTTTGCCAATACGACATCCAGAAGCTCGTCGCGATGGATA
>CAYPUP010000243.1:0-4229 GCA_964413795.1 uncultured Ignavibacteriales bacterium | reverse complement strand
TGAACATTGATAAATTGATGAAAGCTTATAATGCATAGTGGTATAATATGATTTTAAAATCACAAACTGTTCGTCAGATGTTATTATTATCACTGATAGTTATGATAATTCCATTATTGATATTCCCTGAAAGGTTTGGCACCGCACTGGTCTCTTTTTCAATTGCCTTTCTGATTGTTGAAATGACTTATTATGGAAGTGTCGCCTATTGGACAAACAGGCAGGCAAACCTGATGCAATTAGCAGCCGGTGCCGGTATTTGCCTGCTATACAGGCTTCTTTTGGGGATTGCTTTTGGGGTATTTATTTGGCTGAGATATTCTATGAATATAAATTTAACCTTTAAACTGACTCTAATCAGCTATTTACCATCTATTATCTGCCAGGTTATTATTACTCCATTTATATTGAGGACAGTACTCAATGATTGGATTTTTAAAGATAAAAAGGGGCCGCGTCTGGTGATTGATTCACTTCCTGCCAATAAACCGTCTGCTTCTCCTTCGGAAATCAACTCGCGAAAATTATTCTCTGAACAACGGGAGACAAATTCAATGACACCCTGGGTCGAACAATCAAGGAAGCAGAAAGTAAATCATGAGTTTTCACCTGGTAAAAATATCAACGGCTTTGATCGAGCCACTCAATATATAGGTGAAAATGGATCGGTGATGATGGCTGTGGTCGTTGATGAAGATGGCTTGCTTCTCAGCCACTTTGTCAGAGAAAACATTTCACTGGATGACTGGGCTCCTTTGGCTCTGTTATTCAGGCAGAGTAATAATCAGGTTCTTGATCGGGTTGGTATGAAAAATGTCGGTCGGGTAACTTTAACTATAGAAAATATGAGGGTAACCGTAGTCAGTGAAGATGGTCTCAGCCTGATGGTGCTGGCTGATATTCAACAGGATGATGTGATGAACATCAGAATTACCCAGGGAATGGAAATAATCAGGAAATATATGGCGGAACGTTATAGCCAGGAGCTTTTCGTAAACGCGGAGAAAAAATATGTATGACATTCTAAGTGAACTTAATAAGACCAGCGGAATAACCGGCTCAATGGTAGTCGGTAATGATGGCATTGTTATTGCCGCTGATCTTGATGCTTCTTATGAGGGTGACACCATCGGCGCTCTGGCAGCATCAATAACAGCTAATATTAATAAATCAATGGATCGGCTGCAGACAAGCCAACCTCAGCAGGTAACGATTGAAGCTGAGGACGGCAAGCTCTTTTTTACCGATGCCGGTTTGGGAATTCTTGTTGTTACAACCAACAAGAATGTTAACATTGGCTTGGTTCGATTGGAAATTAAAAACGCTCTTACAAAACTAAGTGTGGCAAGATAATTGAAAGTTAATTACAAATTGTTAGGTCAACTTTATGGTTTCAATTAATTACTCTGCTAGAGAAGTTTGTTGCAAGATTGTTTATTACGGCCCTGGATTATCGGGTAAAACTACAAACCTGCAGTATGTTCATAGCAAAGTTCCCGGAAATAGTCGAGGTGATTTGATTTCATTGGCAACCGAAGCTGATCGGACTCTTTATTTCGATTTCCTACCGATCAACATAGGTACGATCAACGGTTTTGCCGCTAAATTCCAATTATACACTGTCCCTGGCCAAGTTTATTATAATGCCACCAGAAAGCTCGTTTTACGAGGTGTAGACGGGGTCGTTTTTGTCGCTGACAGCCAGACGGACAAGATGGATGAAAATATCGAATCACTGGCAAATCTCGAAGATAACCTTCAGGAATACGGCTATGATTTAGAAAATCTCCCGATGGTGATTCAATATAATAAACGTGATCTTCCTAATGTTTTATCTCTTGAACAGTTAAATAAGCAGCTTAATCAAAAGGGACGACCATATTTTGAAGCTTCAGCGACAGTGGGAAACGGTGTCTTTGATACATTAAAGCTGATCATCAAAATCGTGCTTGATAAAGCAAAATCAGCTGGAAATCAAAAAGCAGCGAGCTCCTTCTCGCCGACTAAAGCCGAACCTCCGGCTCAGGTTTCATCACCTGAACAGGCTTCATACTCAACTCCACCGGTAGTACATCAACCGCAGGCAGTTGAAGCTGTTGGCATTTCGCAGCCGGTCATTCAAGATAAGAATATGCCCGTTGAACAGCCGGTGGAAGTCAATGAACCTGTAATGGCGGGAGCTCAGTATGAAAAAGTAAAAGCAGCTTCATACCGCCCATATCCCGGCAGTGAAAATTCCGAAGTTGTTGAGACTAAAATTACACCGCGAGGGATTCAATCAGGATCTACCCCATTGACAGGGGAGACTGGTATTGAACAGAAAATTATTACATCTGAAGATAACTCTGACCCGATAAATAGATCAGGCAAGTCGCCATTGATGGCGCCATCAATTCGGAGCAGGTCAGATTCAAAAAAGAAAAAACGAGGCTTCTTTAAACGCCTGTTTGGAATTAAGTAGCCACTAAGGAGGCACAAATGGCAGACGATAGCTTGATCCTCTACGAAGAGGAAATCACCGCAATCGATGCACTTATTTCGAAAATGTTAAAATCATCAGAAGCAAAATGCGGACTGTTGGTTGACAAAGACGGACATCTGATAACCAGGCAGGGGTTTACGCATTCTTTGGATACTACTGCTTTGGCAGCATTGCTGGCCGGTACATTTGAAGCTACAAAAGAGATTGCACGTCTCGTGGGAGAACCGGAATTTTCTGTTCTGTTCCACCAGGGGAAAAAAGATCATATCCATATGTCAATTGTAGGAGAACGTTCAATACTAGTTGTAATTTTTGATGACCGTACAACGATTGGCATGGTTAGGTTATATGCTAAGGAGACCGCGGCGGAATTAGCTCTATTATTTGCTGATATCAGTAAAAATAATAATAAGAGAACCCAATCCTCAGTTACCGATGATTTTGCCAGCAAGGCACAGGATAAACTGGATGATATTTTCCAGGATTAATTTTTGATTAATAAACTATAGGAAAGTATTCATACGCGGTTGAACAAATTAGACACAATAAATAGGTTATTATGGTTTCTGATTTAGGGGCAATGCTGGTTAAAGCCGGCAAAATTACATCTGAACAGGCACAACAAGCCGAACAATCAGCCAAAGAAAACAATGAAAAGTTGGAAGCTGCTTTAATTCGGATTGGGGCGGTTGCCTCTGAAGATGATATTGCCCGAATTATCGGAAAACAGCTAAAAATCGGTACTATCCGAATTGAGGATGTTGAACTTAATCCGGATGTTGTCAAATTAATCCCGGTTGATATAGCCCGTAAATTCAAGGTTATTGCTGTATCCAAGCTTAATAAAACTCTGTTGGTGGCGATAAGCGATCCCAATAATATTTATGTTCTCGATGCGGTAAAATTTATTACCGGTTGTACTGTTCAACCTGTCATTTCACCTGAGGCTGCAATTGAAAAAGCTATTGATGTTTATTACGCCGAAGAAAGTGGAATATCCGAGATTGTAAAAGGCATGCAGGATGAGGACGATCTTGAGGTTGTCTCAACCGAGGATCTCCCGAGTGATTCTGATCTTATGTCTGCGATCCAGGACAAACCGCTTGTCAAATTAGTTGATTCTATTATAGCCGATGCGATCAGAATGGGGGCATCGGATATTCATTTTGAAATGTACGAAAAGCGTATTCGGGTCCGTTATCGCATGGATGGTGATTTGCAGGAGATGGCTCCGCTGCCATATAAATACAGGGCTGCTATTGTTTCCCGTATTAAAATTATGGCTGAGCTGGATATTTCCGAAAGAAGACTTCCTCAAGACGGCCGCATCAAAATAAAAATTTCCGGCCGAACCGTTGATTTGCGTGTGTCGGTTCTGCCTACGATTTTTGGTGAGAAAGTTGTAATGCGTATTTTGGATCCCAATGCCCTTATGGTTGACATGACCAAACTTGGGTTTCGGGAAGATGATTTGAAAAAATTCAAGAAGGCTATTCATTTGCCATTTGGGATTATTCTTGTTACCGGTCCTACCGGTTCCGGTAAAACAACATCTTTGTATTCCGCCTTAAAACAGATTAATAAAACAGAAACAAACATTATGACAGCCGAGGATCCGGTCGAGTTTAATTTTGATGGTATTAATCAGGTAGCGGTCAAATCCGGTATAGGTATGACTTTTGCTGCAGCTCTGAGATCATTTTTACGTCAGGATCCGGATATTATAATGGTTGGTGAAATTCGTGAT
>CAYPUP010000242.1:0-4242 GCA_964413795.1 uncultured Ignavibacteriales bacterium | reverse complement strand
CTAACAACATCTCGGTGTTTTATTCAGTTTACCCAAACCCCGTGAGTGATTTTTTAACACTGAAAATTACTGCTGATTTTATACAAAAAGCAGGGAACCTAAAATATATACTTTTTGATATACAGGGTAATTTAATAATGGGCAGGAATATCACAAAAAGCGAAATGTCCATCCCGATGAATGAACTTGTACCTTCAATTTATATCCTGAAGGTAACACAAACAATAACGAAAGAAACAGTAGCAGTTAAAACTTTTAAAATCATAAAAAAATAAAACCTGTGCAAAAAGCAAATTTGACCTTTCTATTCATCTTTTGTTACCAGTTAACAATCCTGTCGGTATTTGCACAGGCACCCGAAAAAATGAGCTACCAGGCAATTATTCGTGATAATAAAAGTGCATTGGTCACAAATACTGTTATAGGAATACGGATAAGTATTTTGCAAACATCAGGAGTTGGAACACCTGTTTATGTTGAGACTCATACTCCAACTACCAACAAAAATGGTTTGGTAAGTATTGAAATTGGTGGAGGAACAGTAGTTTCGGGCAGTTTTTCATCTATCAACTGGGCTAACGTGACTTACTTTCTCAAAATAGAAACTGACCCGACTGGTGGAACACATTATAGCATAAGTGGCACAAGCCAACTTTTGAGCGTACCCTATGCATTGCATGCAAAAACGGCGGATAAATTTACCGGAACATTAACCGAGACCCAAAAACTAGCCGATGTACTTACTTTGGGCAATTCCGCAAACAACCAGATTAAAAATGTTACTGACCCTACTGACGAACAGGATGTTGCAACAAAGGCTTACGTAGATGTTTTGAAACAGCAATTAACAGAATTGGAGGGCTTGTTGTACCAAAGTGGGTTTATGAGAATTACCGATATTGATGGCAATTCATACAAGATTGTCAAAATAGGTAATCAGATATGGATGGCAGAAAATCTCACTACTACCAGATATAATGATGGAACCCCGATTAACAGGGTAGTGGATGAAAGTTCATGGGCGGCAATGAGTTCAGGTGCTTACTGTTGGAATCTGGACGATTCGGCACGGTACGAGAACAACTATGGAAAATTGTATAATGGGTATGCTATTCTTACTGATAAACTGTGCCCTACAGGTTGGCACGTGCCAACCAATGACGAATGGACAGAATTAATTAACTACCTGGGAGGAACTGAAATTGCCGGGGGCAAACTGAAAATTACAGGAACAGAATTGTGGAAATCTCCAAATACCGGGGCAACAAACGAAAGTGGTTTTTCAGGACTGCCTGGAGGAAGGCGAGACAGCAACGGTGGGTTTGTGGCAACTCAATATTCAGGTACATACACCACTTCAACAACTTCGTCTGGGAATATAATTTTCTGGAGTTTGTTATACGACAATGCCAATATCTATTCACTTCAATATAATTATAAATTTGGTTTTTCAGTACGTTGCCTTAAAGATTAGTTATATGATGATTAGGATTTCTGCCATACTATTGTTCTTTTGGTCTTTGGGTATTACCCAGGCTCAGAGAACAATTTCGACACTAAGCGTTCCGCGTAGCCTGGCTTCAGGTATTGCGGCGAAAAACGGTATGGAAATCTTCATCGGTGGAGGTGCTACATATAGTGCAAATAAAGTTCATTCTGTAATTGACATTTATAATGTTACCAGCGACAGATGGTATGTAGATTCGCTTTCACAGGCAAGATTTGCTATGGCCTCGGCCTCTGTTAAAGGGTTAATATTGTTTGCCGGTGGAGTAACTGATCTTAATTTAGGAGAGGTGTCTGATCGCGTTGACATATATAATATCGTACACGAACATAAAATTGCTGCTCTTTCACAGAGTCGCGGTGCTTTAGCAGGTACAAGTAATGATGATAAAGCCCTGTTTGCCGGTGGAATAACTAATTTTATTAAAGGAGAAACCTCTGAAACAGTGGATATTTTTGATGCTGCAACCAGCACCTGGAAAATAGCAAAATTATCCTTACCGCGGGGATACCTCACAGCAACCACCTGTGGAGACTTTGCTTTTTTTGCCGGAGGCATCATTAACTATGCGGGTGATTCCGCCGTAGTTACCAATCGTATCGATGTTTACAATTACAAAACAAATTCCTGGACAATTGACTCTGTTTCTGTAGCCCGGGGTGGTATGGTGGCTGCTTCGATAGAGGATAATGTTCTCTTTGCAGGCGGGCATGATAGTAAATATAATGCCCTGAATATTGTTGATATTTACGATATTTCAACCCGGACATGGTCGGTTGACACCCTGTCGCAAGCCAGGGGTGAACTGACTGCAACCGCTGTAGGCAATACAATTTATTTTGCTGGTGGGTATACCAATTATACCAATAGCGTAATGTCCAATCGCATTGACGTGTACCATGTTTTAACCGGAACATGGACTACGGATTCATTATCGTGTGCGCGGTCTGAACTGACCTCTGCAGCAGCCGGAAACATATTATTTATTGCTGGGGGAGGTTCATATAGCTCAAACAGGGAATTTGATACTGTTGATATTTTAAAACAGGAAAACAAATGAGGATAAATATTCAGGAAATGAAAGCAAAAGTATCCATGAAAAATATAAAGCAAAAATTGTTCTTATTAATATGCTTTGTCATGTCATCAGTCCTTTTGTTTAACGGATGTGCCAAAAATGATGGAAATGAAACAACAAACGACGAATGCAACTTTCTGCGTGAAAAGCCTCACTTCTTCCAATTTGAAAAATTGGTAATCGATCCGCTTGAAACCGATTCTGAAATAACACTTGAAACCGATCAACGTCACCTGGTATTTGTCCCGCAGCATTTGACCAGTTTGAAAGATGAACTGTTCGTATTTCTTCCCGGTACAGGAGCGTCACCATCGTCTTACGAAAACATAATGCATGCCGCAGCTTTTGCTGGCTATAAAACCATCGGACTTTGTTACCATAACAATGTCACCATTTTTAGCCGTTGCAGCAGCGTTCCCAACGACCCTGATTGCAGTTTGCTTGCCAGGCAGGAAAATCAGGAGGGGACGAATGTAAGTGATCTAATAGATGTAGGTCCCGCAGACTGCATTAATAACAGACTGCTTAAACTTTTACAGATGCTGAACAAGACACAACCAAATGAGGGTTGGGATAAATACTATTATGGAAATGAACCGGTTTGGTCGAAATTGATATTTGCCGGTCATTCACAAGGTGCTGCACAAACCGCTTATATCAGTAAAATTCATGAAATAGCCCGTGCTATTCATTTTTCGCATATTGGTGAATTGTATGGTGATGAGCAGAGCGGGGATTTAAAAATCACCCCATGGTCGCTTGAACCTCGCTTAACGCCATCCAGCAGAATTTATCTTTTATATCATAAAGATGAGCAGACAGCGCTTTGGTCACGCGATGTGTGTAAAGCCATTGGTGTATTGGAATATGGAGATATCCAGAATGTTGACGATGTTGCTGCACCCTACAACTGTTCTCATATCCTCTCAATAGGAACGCCTGCCGTTGATCAACACGAAGCACACAACATGACGGCCTTTGATGCAGCAATGCCCATGGACTCAGACAACTTACCCATATATACGGAGGCAATCATGTATATGATAACAAATAGTTCGCAATAAAGAGTATTTTTTAAAATGGATGTTCAACCAAAAAAACAAAGAAATGAAAACAATTATTATTCTCCTTGGACTATGTGCCCTTGTGATTTTAAATGGATGTAGCACTGATCAAACATCCATAAACGATTTCAGTTTCCCTGATTTATCAGGAGAATATGTCTATACCGGATATGATCTTAACGGTGACACAGTATCGACCGGAATATTAGAAATAAAGTTTGATACAATTCAAATTTCCGGTAGTAAATATTTATCAGGAAACGGACTTGAAAATGGTGAAGGCCCGATAAAGGGGCAAATAGATGAATTTGATAATATTTCAATTGATTTAAGCCCCGATTCACTTTATCGGATACTTGTAAAAGGTCGTTTCCAGCAAACTATTGAAGGGCTGATTACTGGAGAAAGGTACGGGGATTCAGGCACGGAGATTAGTCCTGTTAAAGTGGGGACATTTAAAGCAGAAAGGAATGAAAAACTCGATTAAAATAGGATTTGGGGCTTCAATAGTTGCAGCGCTTGCGTTGTTAATGTTTAGTGCTTGTTTTTTCATTATTCTTACCACTCAAAAATTTTCGACATGGACTGACATT
>CAYPUP010000241.1:2968-4243 GCA_964413795.1 uncultured Ignavibacteriales bacterium | reverse complement strand
GGATTAATTGCCGGACTTCTTATGACTGTTATAACCTTTGCTTTTGCAACACTGGGGATAATATCACACCGGTTAATGATCTGGGCGGTTTTGGGGTTTTGTTTAATAATGCCTGTTATAAGTTTTGTCCTGATGAGAAATTTATGTACTCTTGGTTCTGTCGCGGGGGGAGTCGTTGTCACCAGAAGGATCATCTTATCATCCCGCGTCATTCTTACCGGAGGTATGTATTATCTGTTCGTAGGCCTTCTCACTCGCCTCTTACAATCATTTGGAGCAGCTCCTGATGTGCTGATTACCATTATATCCGGTTTGATGGCACTCGCCTTGTTATTAGTAATTATCATTTCAAATAATTTTGTTAAAGGAAAAATAAAAGGACAATTAATTAATCGGGAAGAGTCGTCGATAGACAATGTTCATGAATTTATTGAAGAGATTTCAGAGATCAAAACGGTTGACCAACTTCTTGATGTTTTAAAGATTTTCCTTCGCTCCAATTTTGGTATTAAAGAAGGGGCTTATATTGAAAAATTTGAAGCGGATAAATATTCGATAAAATATTTCAATCAAAAGGGAAATCAAATAACCGCTCCGTATATGGCGGAATTATTCGGCTGGCTTCTTCGCTATGGACAATCGATCTGGTTTGGCGATCTTGTAGAAAGAACAGCAGATTCCAATATTTTCGCAAATGAATTAGGCCAGAAACTAGGCTTTGAACCATCGTTAATAACTCCGTTGATAAGCCGTCAGAATATTATCGGAATACTGGTTCTGGGAAATGAAAAAGAGATCGAAAATTCAGAGGAACTTCCTCAATTTATAGAAACGGCGGCATCCCCGTTGGGGATGGCGATTCAAAACAGCCATATCACCGATCAATTGATCAAATCGCGCGAGATGGAATCTTTTCATAGAATCTCTTCTTACGTTTTGCATGATCTGAAAAATTCGGTCGGTATGCTCGATATGCTTATGACCAACGCCCGCAAAAATTTGGACAACCCGGAATTTCAACAAGCGATGCTCAGAACCATTGGTGATGCTATAAGCCGCCAGCGAAGAATTATTGCACGTCTGACAGAGCCGGAAAATGAAAAAGAACTGATTGTATCAGAAGTCGATATTAATAGAGTTTTGAATCAGGTTATTGATAAAGTTCAAATTCGCAATATTGAAAGGATCAGCCTTGAGGTAGAACTGTCTGATCTTCCGGTTATAAAGGGAAATAAGCAAAAAATAAGATCGATTATCGAAAACCTGATCGTTAAT
>CAYPUP010000241.1:0-2868 GCA_964413795.1 uncultured Ignavibacteriales bacterium | reverse complement strand
TGATTATGGAAAAAGAAAAAATACTCGTAGTCGATGATGAGCAGGGGATAAGAGAGCAATTATACTGGGCTCTTAACGATCAATATGAGGTTCATCAGGCGTCTGACTCAAAGACGGCTATCAGGGAAGTAATAGAATTTAAGCCAGCTGTGATTACCCTGGATATATCTCTTACCGGGGCTGAAGATGAGCGGGAAGGGATTGACCTGATTGGCAGAATTTTGGACACTGATCATTCGGTAAAAATCATAATGGTATCAGGACACGGTCAGAAAGAAAATGCAATTGAATGTATTAACAGAGGCGCTACTGATTTTTTTACAAAACCCATAGATCTTGATGATCTAAAGGTAGTTATTAATCGAGCTATACACATTTACCGGCTGGAAGTTGACAATAAAATTCTTCAATCCCAATTATATTCTAAAGAAAAATTTGAAAACATTATTGGTTCCTCCGAACAGATGCAGAAGTTATTTCAATTTATAAAAACTGTAGCTGAAAATGATTATACTGTCTTAATAACCGGCGAATCGGGTACAGGCAAGGAGCTTGTTGCCCGGGCAATCCATAAAAGAAGTAAACGGAGGAGTGCACCGTTTGTTGCAATCAACTGTGGTGCTATCCCGGAGAACCTTTTGGAATCGGAATTATTCGGCTATGAAAAAGGGGCGTTTACCGATGCCAAATCTCAAAAAATCGGTAAATTTGAACAAGCGGTAAATGGAACCATCTTTCTGGATGAGATAGGAGAAATGACTCTTAAGCTGCAGGTAAAGCTTCTTAGATTTTTGGAAGACAGGCGGATTGAAAGAGTCGGAGGGACTCAATTGATAGAGCTGGATGTCCGAATAATAGCGGCTACCAATCAAGATCTGGAAGAACATGCCAAGTCAGGGAAATTCCGCGAGGATTTGTTCTACAGGTTATCTGTATTACATAAAGAACTGCCCCCATTGAGGGAAAGAGGGGAAGATATAATTTTCCTGAGCAACTATTTTCTGGACCGGTTTGGCAAAGATAATAAGCGCAAGGGGCTAAAACTCTCCAGTGAGGCTATCCAGGCAATAGATACATACAAGTGGCCGGGAAACGTAAGAGAGCTTGAGAATAAAATCAAACGTGCGGTTATTCTATCCCAGAATAAAAATATAAGCCCGCAGGACCTAAACCTCGGTTCAGAAGATGAACAGGATAAGCCTTTTGCTACTTTGCAGGAAGTTCGGGAATGTGCCGAAATGGAACATCTCAAAAAAGCCCTCGTTGCAGCCGACTGGAACATCTCTAAAGTCAGCAGAGACTTAGCCACCAGCCGAACTACCCTATATGAACTGATGGAAAAGTATCAGTTAAAAAAACAATAGATCTGCATTTTTTTTATACAATTCACCTATAAGAAATCCCTCGTCAGCCGATATAACTGATATATTACAAAGGGGTACTTGAGTAGATGAAAAACATCTTATTGGTTGACGACGATAAAGATCTTTCTCAATCACTGGCAAATCTCTTTGATTCCGACAAGTTCAACTTTCGGTTTTTAGAGGACGGCGATCAGGTTGAACAGGTAGTCAAAGATGACAGTGAAATAGATCTGGTTATGCTTGATGTAAATCTCCCGACTTTGTCCGGACTTGAAGTACTCAAGCAGATCAAAGGTGTCAGAGACGAACTGCCGGTCATAGTTATCTCCGGTTTTGTCTCCACCGAAAATGCGATTGAGGCTATGCGTGAAGGGGCTTATGAATATCTTACCAAACCCTTTCAGATTGATAAATTGATTAACACTGTCAGTAAAGCCTGCGGTTATACTTACAAGGGGAGAACCTCCCCGGTCACATCCGAAAGTATTGAAAACGTACCTCAAGAGATTGTCGGTGAAATTATCGGCCAATCGCCAGAGATAGTTGAAATTGCCAAAATGATCGGCCAGGTAGCCAAAACCGATGCGGCTGTTTTAATCTTTGGTGAATCAGGTACAGGAAAAGAACTGGTTGCCAGAGCTATCCATCGTAATTCCAATCGGGGCTCTAACTCATTTCTATCCGTTAATTGTGCCGCTCTGCACGAAACGCTATTGGAGTCAGAATTATTCGGCCACGAAAAAGGTGCTTTCACCGGAGCTTATTTTAAACGGATTGGTAAATTTGAACAGGCTAACAAAGGGACTTTATTCCTTGATGAAATAGGCGATATGTCGATGCTTACCCAGTCAAAACTTTTGCGCGTTCTTCAGGAAAAATGTTTTGAACGAGTCGGCGGTAATGAATCAATCGATGTCGATGTCAGAATCGTAGCCGCTACGAATAAATCTTTGGTACAGTCAATGAAAGAAGGCTCTTTCAGAGTTGATCTGTTTTATCGTCTGAAAGTCTTCTCCTTATATATCCCCCCTCTCAGAGAACGCAAGACCGATATCCCGCTTCTGGTAAATCATTTTATTAACAAATATCAGGGACAACTGTATCAGTGGAAAAAGACTGTCTCCAAAAAGGCGATGCAGCTTCTTGCCGGACACTACTGGCCCGGCAATGTCAGAGAGCTGGAAAATAATATTCATACCGCACTGGTCATGTCAAAAAGCGATACCCTTCAGCCGGAAGATTTCCCAATTGCCTCTGAAGCCAACAAAGTCGAAATAAATCTTGAGAATCTTCAGGATGATTACTTTGAAACATTCCAGTCAATTGTAGATCCGATTATGCCGAAACTGATTTTAAATTCCCCCGGCCAGATATTCAATTTTCTGGAATCATCTTTTGAACGGGCGGTTATTTCATCATGTATGAAGAATTTCAATGGCAACCAGGTAAAAACCTCCGAAGCCCTTGGAATTTCCCGCAACACCCTCAGAGACAGAATCTCACG
>CAYPUP010000240.1:0-4252 GCA_964413795.1 uncultured Ignavibacteriales bacterium | reverse complement strand
CACATTAAGATAGGAGGAATCAACAGGGGAGGCCGGTGAATAAAACCCACAAAATCATGGGATTATTCCTCTATTATAAAGAATTGCTCCTACTTAAATTCCCAGGACGTTCCCGTGTACCTGGCAGATGCCCTTTTCTGCTCGCAGATGTTATATATATTATTGGGGCACATGATTGGATAAACACTAAAATGTCCGCGTAGGGAGCGGACTTGTATCGCTCCTTTTAAACTTACCGGCGGAGACAAGCCCCGCCTCTACGCGACTCAGACTTAATTTAATTCCCATACCTGATAAACGCCCTCGTCTGCTGGCAGATTTTACTTGAATTAACAAAAATAAATATGCCGCCGGAAGGGTAGTTTGCCCGGCGGCATTGTGGAGGAACCGAAAAAACAGACTTGTCTGCCTTTTGGTAAAAAAATCTATTCAGTTTAAAATCTTCGAATCCTTATAATCCCTAAGCTTCTCCTATCCGGCGGATATAGGCCGGGATGGTACGATCTGCTTCGGTAAACAAGGGCACCCGGTTGCGTCTTTCGCTGCTGCCGTTACCGTTACCATTTCCGTTGCCATTGCTCTTTTCATATAAAGCTTCATGTCCAACCAAAGCCTCTTCGAGTTCCGGTTCATTTTTATGTATTACAAAGTCACGTTCTGGAAAGAGGGACATCGGTTTCCCTTTGGGGACCTGTTCGATATATTCATTTTTCTTTTCTTCGACTACAACTTTAGGCTTGCCATAACCAAACCCAGTGGCAATCACAGTAACCCGCATCTGACCTTCCATAGACGGATCGATAACCGCCCCAAAAATGATATTGGCTTCTTCACCAGCCGCTTCATAAACCAGCGAGGTAGCCGTGTTGACATCAAAGAGAGTCATATCTTCACCGCCGGTAACATTGATCAAAACGCCTTTGGCTCCACTGATTGAAACATCTCCTAATAATGGAGATGAGATAGCCATTTGAGCAGCATCAACCGCTTTTTCATCACCGGTTCCATAGCCGGTTCCCATCAGGGCATCACCCCGTTCAAGCATAACTGTACGGACATCAGCAAAGTCACAGTTAATCAAACCAGGGATAGTAATCAGATCAGAAATGCCTTTGGTTGCCTGATGAAGGACTTCATCGGCAGTAGCAAAAGCCTGAGTCAGAGTTGTCTTTTTATCGACAATCTCAAGTAATCTTTCATTGGGAATAGTTATCAGGGTATCAACTTTTGAGCGAAGTTCCTCTAACCCTTTTTCGGCTCGTTTAATTCTCTGCGCCCCTTCAAATTTGAAGGGTTTGGTAACAATAGCGACCGTTAGCGCGTTAGCCTGTTTTGCAATTTCAGCCACAACAGGAGCAGCTCCGGTTCCGGTTCCACCTCCCATACCGGCAGTAATAAAGACAAGGTTCGGCTTATCCAACGCCTCGATCACAGCCTGTCGATTTTCATCGATGGCTCCCTTGCCGACTTCAGGATTAGCGCCAGCTCCGAGTCCCCCGGTCAGTTCGTTGCCAATTTGTACTTTTTTATCAGCCCGGTTTTGATCAAGAACCTGGGCATCGGTATTGATAGCAATAAACTCAACCCCTTTGAGCCCGGCTTCAATCATCCTGTTTATGGCGTTCCCACCGCCACCGCCGACACCGACAACTTTGATGTTCGCGTAGCCGATGTAATCCTCGGCAAATTTGAATGAATGTTTGTTCTCTACCATTGTTAGTTCCTCCATGAACTATTTAAAGTTTCTTTGTAATCCATTTTTCAAATTTTCTAAGTATACCCCTCATCTTACCTGCGCTTCCACCCTTGATCGGTTCATGATGAAAGCCATACAATAAAAGGCCATGCGCAGTGGCATAGCGGATACTGTTAATTTCATCCGGGATATGATCGAAATTATTTATTTGTCCCAGTCGTACGGGGATATCAAGCATTTGCTCGGCAAGCTGTTCGGTTCCCAGCATCATAGCCCCTCCGCCCGATAAGACCATTCCGGCAGTCAATATTTCGGACGCATTGGCTTTCCTAATTTCGTGGAGAACAAGCGTCAAAATCTCTTCCATTCTGGGTTCAATTATAGAAGCCAGCACATGGCGGGAAATTTCACGAGGTTCGCGAATCGCCGCCGATTCAACCGTTATCATTTCTTCGGCATCGATCATCGATGATAATGCTGCTCCATGCCCCACTTTGAGAAATTCCGCCTGATCGACTGCCATGCGAAGACCTATTGCTATATCATTGGTTACATTTTTACTCCCCAGGGGAATTACTGCTGTGTGGCGGATAGCTTCATCATAAAAAATAGCAACATTGGTCAGTTCGGAGCCGATATCAACGATTACCACGCCGCTGTCAATATCATCTTCAGAGAGAATGGCTTCTTCCAATGCAAGTGCTTCCAGAACAATATGATCGACTTCGAGATGGCATCTTTCCAATGCCCGATATACATTACGGGCGGTGGCGATAGAGGCAGTAACAAGATGCGCTTCCACTTCCAGTCGTACGCCGGACATACCTATTGGATCTTTAATTCCAGTCTGGTCATCGACCGAAAAACTCTGAGGAATAACATGGATAATTTCCCTGTCAACCGGTATTGCAACTGTTCGGGCGGCTTCGAGAGCTTTATTAACATCAGCCTGAGTGATTTCATTATCGGTACGACTTACCGCTACTACCCCATGACTGTTGATAGATCTGATATGTTCTCCGGCAATTCCGACCGTTACCCGATCAATTTCAGTACCGGAAATGAGAGCGGCATCATTGACCGCTTTTTTAATCGAGTTAACCGTTTTTTCCATGTCGACTACGATACCACGCCGAAGACCATCAGCCGGACTTATACCATGCCCAATCACATAAACTCTTCCTTCGGCATCCATCTCACCGACAATGGCAACTACCTGGGAAGTTCCAAAATCGATAGCGGCTATGATATTTTCCTGCGGCATACTATCTTTTTCCCTCGGCACAAATTATCATATCATCGTATCTAAGGTCAAGATGATCCAGATTTGAAATATCAGTGTCATATTTATGAATAAATTCGACCATCCGGCTCATATCTTCCATCAACTTGTCAGCTCTCACCCAAAGCTTGAGATTCAGACCGGACAGGGTAGCCACCAGATAACTATTATTGGAAAAATCGATTTCATCTATCAAGCGGAAGACATCGATCTTATTATTTCTGATTTTTTCCAACTGGCTGATAGTTGTCGATACCCGGTAGTCATCACAAAAGTTAAACATATCCCCGGTATTTACTCCGGTGAAAATCGGCTGTTCCCAGTCAATATCGGCATTTTCAAGTCCGATCAGTCGTCCGGCATCATCCAGTCCGAACATCTTTCCGGTTTCCTGTCCAATCACAAAACAGACCGGTTTGAAATTGTTGGTTTTTATTTCCAGTTCATTCGGGAGATGATAGGCGACATCAACTTTAAATATCTTTTCTTTAGCCAACAATACTTTCGCGACGCTATCGACCGGACACTGCACCAGTGCCTCATTTTTTTTGAAGCCCAGGCGTTCAGGCCAATTCTTAACAGGTTCTCCATTGAGAACAACATTCTCCAGACGGCAGGCATCGGTATAGTTGACTACTACAAAAAATCCAATCCCTGAGATTATAATCCCGGCTATTATCAATTTTATTTTCTTAGAGACAGTAATCATTATATTCCCTTTAAAGCCTCAAGGACATCTTTTTTAGCCAGCGTTATTGATCCGGCGCCCATGACAATTACCATATCACCCGGCTTGGCAATTTTAGCGGCTTCCGATGGTGCATTTTCACGCGAACCGATATACTTGAAATCACCGATATTTAATTCTTTTGCTTTTTGAATAATCAAATTTGATGTCACGCCTTCAATTGGTTTTTCACGCGCCGGATAGATATCCGCCAGCAAGCATTTATCGGCAATCGAAAGCGACCGGGCTAAGTCGACCGCAAAATCCTTTGTACGACTAAACAAATGCGGTTGATAAATTACAATCACCCGGCGGTTATAGACTTCTTTGGCAGTTCTGAGGGTGGCTTCAATTTCGGTTGGGTGATGAGCATAGTCATCGATCACCATAATATCATTTACTTCGCCGACAAATTCAAAGCGTCGTCCGACTCCGGTAAAAGTTCTGAGGCCATCGGCAATAGTTTCAAAAGATACTCCCAGTTCACAGCAAACAGCAATAGTCGCCAGAGCATTGGAGATGTTGTGCTTGCCAGGAACGCTTAAAA
>CAYPUP010000239.1:0-4256 GCA_964413795.1 uncultured Ignavibacteriales bacterium | reverse complement strand
ATCCGGATGATATCTATTCAGCCTTTAACATGGGTATTGGCTATGTTCTGGTTGTCGATGAAAGTGATGCCGATGATATCGAAAAAGCTCTTACGAATATGCATGAAAAGGGATATCGCATCGGGTCAATTATCAGAGGAACAGGCAAGGTTATCCTGACGGATTAAAATTGTAAATCGAATTCATGGAGTTAATGAAAAATGCTTAAAAAAGTATTGATGATAATATGCGATGGTCTCGGAGATCGTCCGGTCAAGGGACTTGGAAATAAAACACCTCTTGAGGCAGCCAAAACACCGAATCTGGATAAACTGGCAGCAGGGGCTGAATGCGGTCTGATGCATACTTTAGGAAGAGGCTTTGTTCCCGGCAGCGATACCGCCCACCTGACTATTTTTGGTTATCCGATAAATAAATATTATTCCGGTCGGGGACCTATCGAAGTTGCCGGATTAGGATTGGAGTTAAAGGGTGGGGATGTTGCCCTTCGGGGGAATTTTGGAACTGTTGATGAGAAGATGGTTATTAAAGATCGCCGAGCGGGACGAATTCTCGAAGTGGAACCTTTGACTAAGGCTCTCGATGGCATGGAAGTGGATGGCGTAAAGTTTTTAGTCAAACCAGGGACTGCTCACCGGGCAGGAGTTATCATGCGCGGGGCAGGGCTCTCCGGAAATATTATCGATGCCGATCCGCATATTCCTGATGTTCAAGTCAGAACCGTCACGGCTACCGATGATACCAAAGAAGCGAAACATACAGCAACTGTTTTAAACAGATTTTTAAAAAAAGCATATGAAATTCTCAATAAACATCCCTTCAATGCCGAGCGGGTTAAGGATGGGAAACTTCCGGCCAATTTCCTGTTAGTCCGTGGTGGGGGACAGTATATTTCTCTTCCCAGTTTCAAGGATAGATATGGCCTCACTTCATGTTGTATTGCCGGAGGGGGATTGTATAAAGGGGTGGGTGCTTTTTTGGGTATGGATATTCTCAAAGTTCCCGGGGCGACCGGTTTGGCCAATACTGATATTGAAGCTAAATTCAAAACCTCATTGGATAAATTAAACTCCTATGATTTTGTTTTCACCCATGTGAAAGCCAGCGATTCATTGGCTGAGGACGGCAACTGGGCTGGTAAGCGGGATTTTATTGAAAAGATTGACAAGTCTGCTGCATTACTGACAAAATTGCCTGATGATGTTTTGCTTATTGTAACCGCCGATCATTCGACCGCCTCGGAAATGAAAGCCCATTCCGCTGATCCGGTGCCGATTATGTTTTATGGCGGCGGAGGAGAATCTATCAGGGTTGATAAGGTTACAGAATTTAATGAACGAGCCTGCGCCGATGGTGGTTTAGGATATATAGTCGGTTTGGATGTCATGCCCCAGGTACAAAATCTGTTGGGGAAATTGCATTTGGTAGGAGCTTAATTGCGGGTATAGTGTGACTTACTTGTACCGCACACAAGGCAGCAGACGAGGGGTGTCTGCCAGTCACAGAAATAAACTCGAATATTATTAAAAGTATCGAGTTTACTGATTTTAAAAAGAGGCAGCAGGGCTGCCTGCTGAAAGGAATTATCTCTGCTAAAAATATTTAAAAGTATCGGATACTTTTTCGTTCCCAAAGATCTCGAACTTCGCAAGCGAAGACTCGAACTTATGGTATGGGCGTTTCTCCTTTCATTAGCTTTTTATCCCGGCATTTTTGGTTTTTTAGCCTGGTTATCACTTATAAGACCGATTATAATTATCTCAAAACTTAAAGGGCGGACTGCTTTTAACGCTGCCTATTTTTTTAGCTTCTTTTTTAACCTATTTACTATCTACTGGGTGGGACTGGTTACCCCTCCAGGGATGGTTGCGGCTGTCGTCATCGTCTCTTTTTATTACACTGCAATTTTAATGCTATTTAATAAATTACATTCTATCAAACCTATCCTTGGTTATATTGCTCTTCCGTTTTTATGGACCGGACTTGAATATTTTCGAACCCTTTCCGAGTTTGCTTTTCCCTGGTCGGATCTGGGTTATACTCAGACCTCCCTTCTATATATCCTGCAAATTGTATCTGTCATATCAGTTCATGGATTGACCTTTTTAATTGTCACTGTCAACGTTCTTCTGCTTCAGGTATTGAGAAAAACACCATCTCCCGAAAGAAAATTAACCTCAATATTTGTATCACTGGCTATTATTGCCGGGTTGACAGCATACGGCTGGGTCGTTACCCCCCGCTTTCCAATTGATGGGGATGTCGAAGTTGCTTTGCTGCAGGGATCAGTTCCTATTGACGTTAAATGGGCTCAAAATAATCAGGAGCACAGCTATGAATTATACGATTCATTAACTCAGGCATCAGCAGACAGTTCTGTGAGACTATTCATTTGGCCCGAAACATCGGCTCCAGCCTATTTGAGTAATGATTTTAAAAGCCGCAAAAGGGTTGGTGAAATAGCAGCAAAATCGAAAACGCCTCATCTGGTGGGGGCTCTGGCCGCTTCTTTTCAAAAGGGAAAACAACGCTATCACAACGCCTGTTATCAATTTGATGCAACAGGTAACATGGAACAGGAGTATCATAAAGCAAAACTGGTTCCTTTTTCAGAACATGTTCCATATCAGGATTATTTGCCATTTTTAGAAAAAAGCTTTTTACAAAAATATCTTTCGTTTATTGACAACTATGGCGTGCAGTGGTGGTCTGATTTCTATCCCGGCGATTCTTCCGAACTTTTTAAGCTGAACGATTATCGCTATGGCGTGTTAATATGTTTTGATTGTACATTTCCGGAGTTTGTCCGCGACCGGATTCTTGATGGCGCCAGTTTTATGGTCGGCATCACCAACGACACCTGGTTTGGCCGATCGGTTGGGATCGATATGCACTCAGCCATCTTTATTACAAGAGCGGTTGAGAACCGGTGCTGGATGGCTCGCACAGCTAACAGCGGATTGACTTACATTGTTGATGATTATGGACGTATAAGAGATAAACTTGGTTTGTATGATGTAGCTGTATTGAAAGGAAAAGTTGGGATTCTGGAAAGTTATTCAATTTTTACCCGTATAGGGGATATATTCGGGCTTTACTCTTTCTTGATAACATTAGGCTTATGGTGTATTTTGATAATCTTATGGTTAAAAAGAAAGCTTGTTCGTCAATGATAAGTATGAAGAAAGTAATATTATCTATAATTATTTATCTGATGGGATCATTGTCCCTTCAGGCTCAGACGGACTGGACTACGCTGACATCGTTTAAAGATATTCATAAGTTAGCGGTTATAAACGATTCTCTCTATGTGGCGACAATGGGTGGGCTTATGATAATTGATGATTATAACTCTCGCGGAAGAACTTTTTTGAATACCGATGGTTTAGGGACAACACAAATCACAGATATAATCCGGGATGATCAGGGACAGGTATGGCTATCGGGTTATGGAAGACTTATTAAATTCAATTACGATAACCCGGAACAGTTTCTCTTTTTGCCGGCTGAAGGTGATATGTTTTTACTAACGAGATTAGCTGATGATGGCAGCAATCTCTGGGTGGGGACAGATTCCGGACTGGTCTTGTTTTCGAAAATTAATGACGGGGGACAAATCGAGGGTCATTTCCCGCTGACAACAATAAATTCGTTTCCGGAAATAAACGATATTCTTATAGTTGGAGATTCTATTTGGGTAGCCACTTCATCAGGTCTGGTTGCTGCTGATAAGAGCAATCCCGGTGCGTTGTATCCTCCATCGGCATGGTTTCTTTATAACGATGAAAACTTTTCTGAACTGGCATCAAATGCTATTAATGCCATAGCCAGTTTCGAAGATAAAATATTCATCGCAACCGATAGCGGATTGTACCGCTTCGAACAATCAGAGCTGGACACTAATTTTGTACTCATAACACCGACACAATACCGGAGAGTCTTCGATCTGGAAGTTATCAATGACTCCCTTTATGTTTTTTATGATGGCAATGGATATGGTGTATTAAAAAATGATCTATTTACAGCTATGCCCACAACCGGTCTGACATCTTCACCTGCGACTGGTATTGAGTGGGCTAATAAAAAATGGGTAGGAGTTTATAACGGTGGTTTGTTTTATCAATCGCCGGGTGAGTTGTTTGTCGAATATGAATATACCGGCCTTCCCAATAATGATGTAACCACCATAACTCTCGATGGTCAGCGGCGAATCGTTGCTGGATTCGGCCTTAAAATTTATGCCCGTTATGAAAATG
>CAYPUP010000238.1:0-4261 GCA_964413795.1 uncultured Ignavibacteriales bacterium | reverse complement strand
ACGGGCTTTTAACCAGGTAGAAAAATGATTTCGGTTGGCATGGTACAACAAACATTCATCAGGTATTTCATGCAATTTTCTTTCTAAATTTTTCAAATCCGAAACCCGATCAACTTCCGTTCCATCCGGCATTCTGAAAACAAAATCACCGAAACTGAGATGCTTAACCATAAACTGCCGCAATTTATTGATGAATCGGGGAGAGTTTTTTCTCAGGAATTGAACTTCATGCTTATTAGCCAGATCCTTTATAGCCGGATCACCTGATTGAAGAAGAATAGGAATATCTGGGTGCTGCAATCTTACATTTTTCAAAAACTCAATCCCGGCTCTGGGATCTTTAACACCGTTGCGCGGAAATTCTACATCCGAAATTATACCTAAAATATTTTCATGGTATTTATTAAATAACTTCCAGGCTTCCTCATAGTTCTCGCACAGCAGAATCTTGGGGCGAGCTCTCATTCTCATAATACGATGCGACAGATTTACACCCTCCGAAAGAACCGACTGAGAGTGCCTCATAAGCTCTGCATAGATGTTGGGCAAATAGGAGGAATAGAAACGGACATTGTCTTCGATAAGAATAATAGACTGCACTCCGACCAGTTCCGTATCATGATCGAGATTCATGCGGTCTTCGATAAGTTTTACAATTGCAAGCAGGATTCTGAAATCCCCCTGCCAGAGAAATATTTTTTCAAAATCAGAAATTCTATGGCTTTTAAGCAGATCTTTTAATTCTTGGTAATCATAAGTTAACAGGACTATTGGAACCCCCGAAGCATTTTCCCTGATTTCATGGGCAAATTCAACTGCATGCATATCACCGAGGTGCATGGTTGCAATTATTAAATCGAACTCGCCCTGATCATTGATCATCTCAAGAGCCTGAGTGCCGGTTGAAGCTCTTGTAATTCGGGGCATATGTACCAGATTAAGCTCGGCGTATTCCATGATAAGGCGTTCATCAAAACGGCCGTCTTCTTCAAGGATAAAAGAATCATACAAGCTGGAGACCAATAGGATATTGTGCACTCGATGGCGCATTAGATCCTGAAACCGATAAAACCGGCTGCCATATCCCTGTTCAAATAAAGTTTTGGTAAAACCCTTCATTTATTTCTCCGGCAATCATATTCAAAGATGCCTAAGTTCATATAATATACTATAGATTTATAATAGTCAAAGTTCTTATAATATTTAGCAAATTAAAAAAGCGAGTGGTTTTTAGACCACTCGCAATAAATATAGAAACACATTTCAAAAAATTAAACAACACCCTGATCCATCATAGCATTGGCAACTTTAAGAAAACTGGCAATATTAGCGCCGTTGACATAGTTGCCCGGTGTACCGTAAGCTGCAGCAGCTTCGACACAAGCTTTATGGATAGCTTTCATAATACTGTTCAGCCGACTGTCAACTTCCTCACGACTCCAGCCTAAACGCATACTGTTCTGGCTCATTTCCAAACCGGAAACCGCTACTCCACCGGCATTAGCCGCTTTGCTGGGACCATAAAGAATTTTAGCCGCCACAAATTTCTCAACTGCATCAGGAACGGAAGGCATGTTAGCCCCTTCAGAGATGACATAGACACCCTGTTTAAGCAGATTATCAGCATCTTTGGCATTGATTTCATTTTGAGTCGCAGATGGGAAAGCACATTCAGCCTTGATATCCCAGAGAGGATTGTGATTCATTGACGGATCGACCGGAGTATATTTGGCCTTTGAATATTTTTTAGTGTACTCGGAAATACGACCGCGACGGACGTTTTTCAGATCCATGACAAAATTCAGCTTATCGGTATTAATTCCATCGGGGTCATATATAAAACCACCGGAATCGGACATGGTAACAACTTTACCGCCAAGTTGCAGGATCTTCTCAATAGTGTATTGAGCTACATTGCCGGAACCAGAAACGAGGCAGGTCTTGCCTTTCATGGTTTCATTGCGGGTAGCTAACATTTCAACGGCAAAATAGACAGCGCCATAGCCGGTAGCCTCCGGACGAATCAATGAACCACCCCAGGTGAGACCTTTACCGGTCAAAACACCAGTGAACTCATTGCGGATTCTTTTATATTGGCCAAACATATAACCAATTTCACGACCGCCAACGCCGATATCACCAGCCGGTACATCCGTATCAGGACCAATGTGGCGCTGCAGCTCAGTCATAAATGACTGGCAAAAACGCATGACTTCATTGTCACTCTTACCTTTGGGATCAAAATCGGAACCGCCTTTACCACCACCCATCGGCAGCGTGGTTAGAGCATTTTTGAAAACCTGCTCAAAGGCGAGGAATTTTAAAATACCGAGGTTAACGGACGGATGGAAACGAATACCGCCTTTGTATGGTCCGATAGCCGAGTTCATTTCAATGCGAAAACCACGGTTAACCTGGACATCACCCTGGTCATCAAGCCACGGCACACGGAACATCATTAAGCGTTCGGGTTCAATAATTCTTTCTAAAATTTTGGCATTACGATATTCAGGATGTTTCTCAAGAACAACTTCCAGAGATTCAGCAACTTCCTGAACCGCCTGGTGAAATTCCGGCTGAGCCGGATTTTTTGCCTTTACCTGATCCATCAGTTCATCAACATAACTCATGTCAAACTCCTTTATAAATATGGTTTCTATAGACTATCATCATAACTCATTGAAATTAAGTCGGATTTATAATATAAGACAATACATGATTACCCTCTATTTTGAGGGAATACTATGTATTTTTAAATTTATTGAGTAAAGTTGATGAAAAAATCAGGATTAAGGCTCAAGCAAACAATTTCGGATACAATATTTGACAATATCAGTTACATTTTTAGCTCCTAATTTTTTCATAATCGATGCCCGGTGTGTTTCTGCTGTTTTAGGAGAGATATTCATGAATTCAGCTGCTTCTTTAGTAGAATAACCGTCGGCAAGTAATTTCGCTAATTGACGTTCCCTCTGGGTCATAACTCCCCCCGGTTTCTGGGCATCTACAGCATGTTTAACATAATCGGTTACAAGCTCCTGCCCGGCTGGTCCGGTAAGATAAAAATCACCTCTGGCAACCTTGGTAACAGCAAAACTGAGCTCTTTAAAATCACAGGATTTCAGCAAAAAAGCTTTGGCTCCAGCTTCAAAGGCATCACGAATCTGGGTTTCGTTATGAAGGTGGGAAAGAAATATAACCTGAGGACAGGTAGGAAGTTTATTGACCCGGATTGTCACTGATACTCCATCAAGTTTATCAAGCAAAGCCGTAACAATTACAACATCCGGGCGCAAACCGGCAGCCAATTCGATTGCTTCTACCCCATCTTTTGCCTCGCCGATTACTTCAATACCGGATTCTTTTGAAAATAGAGATACTAATCCTTCACGACAAAGTGACTGGTCATCGGCAATGAGCAATTTTATTTTCGATATCACGGTTGTTTCACTGACCTCATATCCTTAAACACATTTCCTGTATTATCATACAGCATAATAATATATACAGTAATTCAGATATGTAAAGAGATACCATGATATTGCCTTGTTTTTATGGTCTGCTTTAGCTACTTTCTTATTTTAAATTTATAACCATTTGATTGAAAGAAAATCAAACTATGTTTGTTAAAATAGCTGTTATTTCTGCTTACGCCCTAATGATTATAATAGTCGGCATCATGGGTTTAAAAAAGACAAAATCTTTTTCTGATTTCTTTCTGGGAGGTGGGAATGTCGGCCCCTGGATGAGCGCCTTTACCTATGGAACGGCTTATTTTTCTGCGGTCTTGTTTATCGGGTTTGCCGGAAAAATTGGCTGGGGCTTCGGCTACTCAGGCTTATGGATTGCAGTTGGCAATGCTCTAATAGGTGTACTTGGCGTCTGGTGGATCTTGGGGGCGAGAATTAAAAAAATGTCGGTTGATTATAAAGTCAGCACTATGGCTGAATATTTTGAAAAACGATATGACAGCAAATTTCTGAAAATTTTTAGCGCTATCGCTGTCTTTATTTTCTTTATCCCCTATTCAGCAGCAGTCTTCATGGGCTTATCTTATCTGTTTAAATCAACTTTTGGCATCGATTATACTCTGGCATTAGTGTCAATGGGACTGTTCACCGCTTTGTATCTTGTATTGGGGGGATATAAATCGATGACCATGATCGATCTCTTTTTTGGCATGATTATGGCTGTCGGAGTTCTGGTCTTGCTGGGGAGTACGTTATCCGAAGGGGGCGGACTTGCAAATATCACTCAAACA
>CAYPUP010000237.1:0-4276 GCA_964413795.1 uncultured Ignavibacteriales bacterium | reverse complement strand
TATTTTTAAAATCATATCACAACACCAAGCTGCTAAACAAGTTTTTTTCATAAGTAATAATACAGTTTTATCAGTCTTTTTACAAATAAAAAAGTGGGTCCGAAACGGACCCACCCTACAATCCAAAATAAATCAGGCTTCGCCTGACCGTTAAAAATCCGTCTTACCTGAGAACTTGAAAGATCCCAGGTGCAGGGTCGGGACGGTCGTGCACCCGATCGCATCCCACCAGGAATTAATCCGTTCCGTCTCTTTTGAAATCGCAATAGTTGATCCAAGACAACGGGCAAAGGAATCAGTAAACCGAAGGTTCTTTATTCCGCATTTTATCTCGCCATTTTCAATCAGGAAGGTACCATCGCGGGTCATCCCGGTTAGAACCGAATTGCGCTGGTCGATAAAACCGTTGAGATAATGGAAACGGGTGACAAGGATTCCCTTCTTCACTTTGGAAATCATCTGATCCCGTTTTGCCGTTCCGGGAGCCATAAAGATATTTAAACCAAAAGCACCCTCATTGTTTTCATCGGGTGTGACCGCATGGCCGGTCGATTTGGTTTTATCCTTTAATGCCGCCGTGCTGTCATAGACAACCCCTTTGGCAACGCCATTACCGATAAAGATTACCTTCTGTTTTGGGACACCTTCAAAATCAAACGGAAAAGACATCGATTTTTCATCAAGACCGTTATCATAAATAGTGATTTTATCCGAGGTGATTTTTTTGCCGATATTACCGGATAAAAATGACATATTTTGCTGGAATGGTTTTGATCCGAAACCGACAAAGTTCATCCAGACTAACATCTCCGTTACTGCCGCCGGTTCGAGAATCACTTCATATTCCCCCGGTTCGACCTGGATCGGGTTTTGTGACCGATCACATTTTTCTACAGCGATCTTAGCTAATTTAACGACATCAAGGTCAGATACTTTTCTGGAAATTGAGGTAGCATATCCCGATGAGGTATCAGACATGGATATCATATTAACCGAGGCGCTTGAGATCGGTTGATAGGCTCTGACTCCTAATGAGTTTAGAACAGCAATTTCACCAATACCCGTTGATAATGATCCGGCCACGGTAAATTTCTTACGGTTATTTTCAGCGATTATCTTCTTGACCGCCTTGGCTCTCTCATTGGGTGAGAACTTAGCCGTAGTTTCATCGAAAGTGTTTAGCTCTTTGTATCTTGCCGGTTTGGGCAGGCCGGGGAAATTTGGATTTTCCGGTTGTGTTTTGGCTATTTCAATGGAATCATTTAAACACTTATTCAGATCACTTAAGTTTAGCAAATTCGAGGAAGACACACCAACTTTTTTACCCAGAACAGTTCGGAAAAATAACTGGGAGTTATCTTCATAAACATTCTGGTGGATATATGAATTGGCAAAACGGCTTAAACCGGATTCTCTTCCAATATAAACAATTTCAGTCTGATCGGCTTTGGATTTATCCAATACCTTCTCTAACTGTTTAAATAGTTTTTCTTTTCCAATCATTTGCTCACCCCCACTTTCACGTTACGAAATCTTGCCGGCGATGTTCCGTGAGCGACATGGGCTGACTGCATCGGTTCCCCCTTGCCGCAGTTGGGAATACCCCAGACATGCCAGTGGTTTTTGTTACAGATAGCATCACAGGAGTTCCAGAACTCCGGAGTGATGCCGGTATAAGTGGCGTTCTTTAACATCCCGCCTAATTTGCCATTCTTGATTTCCCAGGCAGCTTCGACGCCAAACTGGAAATTGAGGCGCTTGTCATCAATTGACCAGCTTTTGTTGATATCAAAGAAAATACCATTTTTAGTATCTTTGATCAGATCTTCCAGCTCCCATGTTCCCGGTTCAAGGTTGTGGTTGGTCATGCGTATTATAGGAATCCGGTTCCAGCCATCAGCCCGCATTGTCCCATTGGAACGCTGTTTTATAACCGGAGCTGTTTCACGACTGGTCAAATAGCCGACAAATTTACCCTTTTTAATTATCGGAGCCCTTTGGGCTTTGACCCCTTCGTCATCATACCCAAAAGTACCCAGCCCTCCTTTGGTGGTGGCATCGGCATTGATATTGACAATGTCAGAACCGTATTTGAGTTTGTTGAGCTTATCAACCGTCATAAACGACCCACCAGCCAATGATATCTCGGTTCCCAGGGCGCGGTCCAGTTCGGTCGGGTGGCCGCATGATTCATGCACCTGAAGAGCCATCTGCGGGCCGCAAATTATTATTGTCGTTTCCGTATTGGGGCATGGAGCCGCTTTCAATAAAGCAATCGATTCCTCTCTCACCCGCTCAGCGTGATCAATAAGATTCATCTCTTCGATAAATTCATAACCTCTTGTGGCAAAATCACCACCGAAAGAATTGGGGTATGATCTTTTCTGGGCTTCTTTGCCGTCAAATGAAACAGCATAAAATCCCCCTCCTGATTCCAGAAGATCCTGCTCGATCTCTGCCCCTTCGGTCGAAATAAAGAGTTTGTTGATTTTGTAAAAATCCATCGACGCCTGGGTCGTTTTGATCTTTTTGGAGTTTTTGAGGATATCCGTACATGAAACCAGAAGATTGATTTTGTCATCGGTTGAAACTTTAAACGGATCCTTCTTAAACTCTGTTTTATAATGATCCACAAAAGCTTCCTGCTCGGCAAAGAGGACTTTATCTTTGACCGTCATCGCCGAAGCATTGGCAATTTTAAGCGCCAGAGTGGCTGTCTTCTTTAATGCCCCTGGGGTTAAATCCTTTGTCGATGCAAATCCCCATGCTCCTTTATTCAGCACCCGAATTCCCACTCCAACATTGAGATTTCGAGACATCGCATCGACATTGCTGTCCGTGACATTTAATGATTCTTTCTCGCGCCTGACGTAGCGGCAATCGGCGTAATCCACCCCTTTTGACCGCAAATGATCGACGCATTCCCTGAGTCTGTTTTTCATAAAACCCGCCATAAATAAAATATTAATTTATATGGCATAATCTATAATATGGAATATTATTTAGCAAGTTATTCGATTTTTTTGATTTGGAATATTTAATCTAATTATTTATAACTGATATTATTAAAATTACTGTAATTTTTCTTCTAAATTTGTAAAAAATAATTTGCCTGATACCAAATTTTGTCGATATTTATATATAAATATATGTATATATATTAAATCTTAGGTGAGTTAATATGGCAAAAATCGACGATAAAATTTATAGTAAGTATTTTAAGGCTTTTGGTGATCCTACCCGTCTCAGAATCCTATCTTTGCTTTCCGCTAAGGAAATGACAGTCAATGAAATAACCAAAAAGATCGGGCTGAAACAACCGACCATCAGCCGCCATCTGGCAATATTAAGGGAGGCTGAAGTCGTTGTTGACCGGCGCGATGGACAACAGGTTTTTTATAGCCTGAATAAGCTAAATGTAGGGAATTGCTGCCGAGGTTTCTGCTCCTGTCTGGCCATCGGAATAAAAATTAAAAATAATTGAAAAAAGTCCTTTTTTTTGAAACATTTATAGCTATATTTGCATATAGCTATATGTATATAGCGTGATATGTAGATAACTTTAAAGAAAGGCCGCTAAAAGATGAGCAAAAATACCGGTGATATAAAAGTTACAGAGACCAAAGATGGTTTTCAAATTGATGTCTCAAACAAAGTCCTGAAAATGACCTCCTCCTGTGGTTGCGGATGCGGCACCGAAAGCAAGACCGAAGAAAAAGAGTCCTGTGGCTGCGGATGCAACGAAGAAAGTGAAAACAAAGAAGAAAAAGCAATCGGTTGCGGCTGCTATGGTGAGAACAAGGCGGAGGGTGAAGAGACTTGTGAATGCGGATGCAATTAGAATTTTAATAATTTGGCTGCTAATGGTTAGCAGTCGTTAATATATGGAGGTCATCATGAAGCGTTTTCAGATTCCGAGAACGGCTCGCTGCTGCGGTGGCAGCCCAAGCCTGTCCTGAGCATGACCCTAAACTGCTTACCTCTCATTTGATAAAAAAACCCGGCGATACACCGGGTTTTTTGTTTGGTAGTACAGCTTGTAGTAGTTCAGTGAGGCATGCTATTGTAACAATATGTATTATATAACAGGACTATTCTGTCAATTTTTATCTGATTAAAATCAGCCTGATTCAGTCCTGCAAATAGACTGCAAACTCACATTTATCGTCACCCTGCATGATCGATTTTACCATCTCGACTTTGATTGGTCTTTCCAGAATCCCCTTCCAGATTCTTTTGTACCAGCCGGCGCTGCAAAAACAGTGGGTCGGTGAAA
>CAYPUP010000236.1:0-4289 GCA_964413795.1 uncultured Ignavibacteriales bacterium | reverse complement strand
TGATCTCGCCAATAGCTTTAAGATTGGCCCGGGTAGCCGGAATAGCCATATTTCTCGGTATGAGGAAATTGCGGCCGTAGCCACCCTTAACCTCGACCGCTTGGCCTGTAGATCCAACACCCGCGACATCTTCACGTAATATCACTTTCATCTTACGCCCTTTCAAATATCATTGCAACAAAATTATTATCATGTTAATTCTCTAAGCCGGACTTTACGCCAGTCGGTAAAACTGTCAATAAATCCCAGCAGACTTATTCCTGCCCCCATAATTATCCCTGAGGTTGGATTCACCAGAGGGAGAAAGAAAAGCATTATGTAAAACAAGACCTTCATAAGATTTGAAAACCGAAGCTTCCTGAGCATAAATTCCAGCAGCGCCAGTCCGGTAAGTGAATAAAAAACAGCTAAAATCGCCAGAGCATTATCAGAGGCGAGCTGTATAAATTCTCCACCAAACAAACGGGCTGCAATAAAAACAATTACCGCCGGAATAAAACTAAATGGCATTTGCCAATATATAAACGGTTCCCAGCGGGGGGTTGTCAGATGATGGCTGTCTATCCACCTTGCAAAAAGCATATAACCGACACTAAACTGAACCGCAGTACTCAATATTACAATTGCAGGCATTAATCGGAAAACAATAACCAGAAATTTATGATACAATTCCATTACCATTCTATTGCTCTCCTGGCTTCCGCCTACTATAGCAAATTGACTTTCAACCTGAGCTAACAATTTCTGAATGCTCTCAGCCGATGATCGGCTCAGATCCTGCCAGATAGAGAAATAATGCAGGATAACAAAAAGAGTAAGCGCCATAATTGAAATTATGTATACCTTTCTTGAACGATGGCCACGCTGTGTCATTTGACCGGCTAAATAACCTGCCGATAACAACACCCCCCAGCCTGTAAAAACATAAACCATTTTAGATGACTCAATAATCAGGCTGCCGAGAATCATGGCCAGAATAACTCCTGATCCAAGAACTAAATACTGCTTATTAAAAGCCAGTTTTGCTATTCCATAATAAAGATACATCATTAACAAATATGTAATTGGGGCAACAACAATGGTAATAAGTATTACCGATTGCTCCAGCCAGTTTCCAAATGCCAACACCGAGTAAACCAACATCGCCAGTACAATAAGAAATGTTGAGTTTCTATCAGTACCGGAAGCTTTTGGAGAATCTACATTCGGTATTGTGTTATTAACGGTACGATTCACTCTCAAAAGCCATAAAGGCCATCATTCTGGAGCGCTTGATAGAGATCGTCAGACTCCGCTGGTGCCGGGCACAGTTTCCGGAAATACGCCGAGGAATAATTTTCCCGCGTTCATTGACAAAACGCCTGAGCAATCTTTCATCTTTGTAATCAGGCATAGCATCCCGATTCTCACAGAAATAACAAAATTTTCTTCTTCTTATCATGTTAATCACCTTACTCACCTTTTTCCATGACTGATTCTATGAACATTAAGATTAAAGTTCATCATCTTCGTCATAATCTTCTGCCTTTGATGGACGGCCAATTTTAGGTTCTTCAACTTCAGCAGTTTCCTGAGTTGATTCTTCAATTTCTTCAACCGGTTCATCAACCCTTTCCTCTTCCTCAACTTCAACAGGAGCTGCTGCAGCTTTAAGTCTTGGTTCGGGTCTATATCTTTCCGGTCGCGAATCTCTTCTATCACGACTGTCACGGTTATCTCGATGGTCGCGGCTATCACGGTTATCGCGGCTATCACGGTTATCGCGATTATCATGATCATTATATGAATCATATGAATCATCTTTGGGAGCGTTGAGCCTTTCAAGATTCCCTTCAAAAAGAATGGTCATATGGCGCAGATAAGATTCGCCGAGATTAAAATGACGATCAAGGATTGGAAGGATTTTGCCTGTCCCTTCATACACAAAAGTGGTGTAGTATCCCTGGGTGAGTTTTTGGATAGGGTAGGCCAGTCTTCTGGTCCCCATCCGATTTTCATGCAGAATTTTACCGCCATTATCTGTAATCAGTTTGGATATCGCTCCAACCTGGTTATCAATGGTGGCATCATCAGTTTGAGGATTGACTATGAACGTAGTTTCATACGTACGCATTCAATTTCCTCCCTTCGGACGTTGGTTAAAAATCAAACGGCTTAACTTCAATGCGACAAGTTAAGCAGGGTGAACATTAAATTTACTCATCGCTTCTTCGAAGCGATTATTTATGCTAAAGAGCACAGATTCAGCCGCTTTGTCAAGCATTTCTTCTACAATTGGTAATTCCCCCGGTTCAAACCTGCTCAAAACAAAATCAGGACTGCTGATATTCTCTGGCATGGGGCCAATACCCAAACGAAGGCGGGGAAATTCATCAGTCTCAATAGCTTCTATGATTGACTCCAAGCCGTTATGGCCGCCATCGCTGCCTGATTTACGAAGCCTTAATTTACCCAAAGGAAGATTGAAATCATCGACTACTACCAGCATATTTTCTGGTAGAAGCTCATATCTTTCAAGGAGTTCCTCTACTGCCCATCCGGACCGGTTCATATAAGTCCTGGGCCAGGCTAATACTATCTTATCCCTGTTATGATCAAATTCACAATAGTCGTACAACTCGTTAGTCTTTATTTTATTACATTTTAATGATTCCACAACTCTGTTAAGTACCTCAAAACCGACATTATGGCGGGTACCTTTGTACTTTTCAGAGATATTTCCCAATCCGACAATTAATGAAATCATAAATACAGGCCTTATTTTATAGGCGATCAAGATATGTTTTTCACTAAAATTGTCAACAAGTTAAGAATGACTCAAAAGAGGCTTTCTATCAAGATATTTATAGCTTATAATCTCTGAATGAATTTAATAATATTATCTGAGACGGAAAAAGAGGGTGGTCATTTTCATCTTACCGATAAAAGAGCGGTTCATATAAAAGAGATATTACGCTCCAAAGTCGGCGATTTAATTGAGATAGGTCTTATAAATGGCCCGAAGGGTAAAGCTGAGATTGTTAATATTACCGATAGAGAAGTTGTCATTAAACCTATCGAACTTAAAGAAATTCCACATCCAGAACCTACTATTGATCTTATCTGCGCTCTCCCCCGTCCTCAGACATTAAAGAAGGTTTTGATTACCTCAGCCACCATGGGAGTCAGGCATCTTTATCTGATCCGAGCCAATCGGGTCGAAAAGAGCTTTTTCCATTCTCCGTTGCTTCAACCGGAAAATTATAATCCTTTCCTTATCGAAGGCTTGAGCCAGGGGAAAAATACGCGCCTACCCCAGGTTTCCGTCCATGACCGCTTTAAGCCGTATTTTGAGGAAGAATTATCGGGCATTATTGCTAAAATGCCAGAAAAACCGGCTATGCTCGTGCCAGACTTTGAGTCAATCCAAAATCTATCCGATGTCTATTCCTTTAAAACCGATTCGATGATAATTGCCATTGGCCCTGAGGGGGGCTGGATTCCCTTCGAATTAGATTTAATGAAAGATGTTGGATTTAAAGGGCTTACGCTCGGCAGATGGATTTTAAGAGTTGAGACAGCGGTTGCAGGCATATTAAACCAGATCGAACTTCTAAAATTGATTAATAACAAATAAAGATAAAATATATCCTCTTTTTTTGATTGTCTCAATCCATCATCCCTTCAGGTAATGGCACTAAATTACGATAATATAATAGAAAATGAAAGGTCTTTTAAACCTGAAAAGAGTGATGGCTATGAAGGGTATTATAGTTCAATGCCTGAAAGAAACAGTTCTTTCCAAATTTGGAATTAAAATCTGGGAAAAATCTTTGGTAGAGGCCGGGTTTAAGGCGGGGACTATTTTTTCACCGGCAAGTAATATCGATGATGAAGTTTTTAAAACATTGATTCGAAGTTTATGCAAAAATTTAAACACCAATTGTGAAAAACTAACTGATGAGTTCGGGGATCACTGGGTAAATGATTTTTCTCAGAAAATGTACTCCCATCTTTATTTGAAACACAAAAAGACAAAAGATTTCCTTCTTGATATGGATCACATCCATGTTGCTACCACCAGAAATATTGAAAATGCTCACCCACCGAGATTTGAGTATGAGTGGAAAGACGAATATACATTGATTATGCATTACAAATCTCACCGTGGCTTATTAAATATTCTCATCGGCCTTGTCAAGGGTGTAGGAAAATATTACAACGAAGAGCTGACGGTAGAACAACAGGGTTCAGATAAAATCGAGATTATTTTCAAGGAAAAACAGAACCTCAATGTCAACGATACCGCA
>CAYPUP010000235.1:0-4312 GCA_964413795.1 uncultured Ignavibacteriales bacterium | reverse complement strand
TTTATCTGGTTTTGACATTAAATCCCTCCGATTATTTTTATTTTATGTAAGAATATTAAAGTTAATTTATTATCGAAGCAACTCTTTTATGTTCAGGTTGAATTATAAAACCAATAAAAAAAAGGCTCTCATGGTGAGAGCCTTTTTTATGGTCTTATTTTACCGCTATTAAAAAGCTGATGCTTGATCCTGCTGCTTTTCTTCAGCAAAAGCCTCATTGATGTAATTTTCGATTTTTGAAGTCGTAATAATATGCTCGACCCATTGTGAATACAAATACTGTCGTTTGTTCATCAGCACCATCTGATAGACCGAATCTCTTTTAGCTGTCATTTCTGAGATATCAGGAGTGGTTTTATTGATAAGCTGGAAGAGGACAGCACCGTGTTCATACTCGACCGGAGTGGAAATATCACCCGGCTTATTCAGAGCGAAGGCAGAACCAATTGCTATCGGATCACGGCGTAATCCCTTAACATAGTCAATCCGGCTGAATTCAGGAGTGGTATCATATGTTTCGCCGAACTTTAAAGCTGCCTTTTTGATATCGGTCCCTTTTTGCATTTCGTCCCAAATGGCCATAATCGTATCACGACAAAGATTTGCAATTGTTACAGCTTCGAGATCCAGTTTAACTCTGTCACGGGCTTCTTCAAATGAGGCTAGTCCGGCTTCAATGCTTTTGGAAACCTGGACGACATAGTAAGCTGAGTTATTTTCAAAAAGAGGGGAAATAGCATCGACCGGATTTTCAAAAGCAAACAGACCTGCCTGGGCATCCTTGCCCAAAAACTGAATGTTGGCCCCTTTCATAAATACGCCAGTTTGTTTGACAGGGAATTTAAGATCCTCGGCTGCTTTGAGAAAGCCGTCTTTTTTAGCTGCGACGGCAAACTCTCCCATTCTGTTGTATTTTCTGTCGAGAGTCTCCTGCGAGGGGACAGCTTTTATAAGGATATGCGAGCAGTGAGCTTTTTTCATCATCTCTTTTTCCTGCTTGCCGCGAGGCGTATCCATCTCTTCTTTGTAGCCCTGATGTTTAATAATATGCCATCCGAACTGGGTGCGGAAAGGTTCTGTGATTTCTCCTTCTTTCAAAGCGAAAGCAAAGCGATCAAACTCTTCGACCATCTGGCCCTGCGGAAACCAGCCCAAATCGCCGCCATTTTCAGCCGAGCCGGGATCATTGGAATAGGTCATTGCCAGTTCAGCAAAATCTGATCCAGCCATTATAGAATCATAAATAACTTTTGCTTTATTGTAAGAGGCTTCCCAATCGGATGCTTCTGGTGTTTTCTCCAGTAAAACCAAATTCAGGGCGCATCGTTTACCGAGATGATATTTATTAGAATTCTGTTGGAAATATTCCATTAATTGTTCATCAGAAAGTCTGGGAGGTGGTTTTCTAAAACGGAGATCTTCGACATTGACCATCCCCACCTGAACTTTTTCATTGGCGGCCAAAAACCACTCTTTGACTTCATCTTCGGTGACATTAGCGACATTGACTATTTGTTCCTGGAGTTTCATCTTGGCGATATCATTCCGGACAAGAGGTTCAAGGCTGGCCCAGAACGATGCTGCTTGCGGATCAACCATCGCGCTGACATATTTTTGATAGTCGAATTTACCATCGGTCTGAAAAGCCGGGTGCTGTTGAAGATCCGCCGGCGGGGACATACGAAGATATGAATATACTTCTTCATCGGTGACGATTATGTTATTTTTCCGAACTTCCTGCATAACGAGAGTTTCATGTAGAAGTTGTTTCCAGGCTTCCTGGCGAATTTCATCGATTTTGGTTTCAGGAATTTCTTCATCGGTTTTCTGTGATTCTATTTGATACAGGTTATTGAAATATAAATTATAGGTCTGCCATTCAATTGTTTCATCGTTAATGACTGCAGCTATATTGCTGTCAACAAAGCTTTGGCGACCTGACATTCCCATACCCCATTCCAGGACAATCATCGCCACAAAGAATAACAGGACAATTACAATAATAGGTAGAATCATTTTTCGCAGTGTTTCAAACATTCTTTAACTCTCCTTACATATTAATATTTACCGGAAAATAATCATATCCGGGACCGATATTCTTAATTCAGCAAAAGAATATATAATAATCCGGCAATTTTGCAACCTTCATTAGTATTAATTATACAAAAACATTGTGTTTAGAACCTTTTTTGGCGATAAATATAATTACAACAACATATTAACTAACAGGTTTACATGTTATGATAAGAATATCGACTAAGTTACTGAGTTTGTTAGCATTACTTATACTTATTCAGACAGCAGTTAAAGCAGAACAGTTGTGGCCGTTGGCTGATAAGATTGATTTGTCCAGTGGTTTTGGTGATTATCGGGACGGGCATTTCCATTTTGGCCTTGATTTGAGAACCGGGGGAGTATCTGGAAAAAGAGTTGTTTCACCGGTTGATGGCTATATTTCACGGGTTAGAACCTCTTATACCGGTTATGGCAAAGCTTTGTATGTAACAGGAGATGATGGATTTACATATGTTTTTGCACATCTTGCCAGCTTTAACAGAAAAATTGACGACTTATTAATTGTAAATCAAATCAAAGAAGAACGCTATTATCAGGATTTTACCCTTCCGGTCGATTCAGCCAGAGTTGAAAAGGGGGAATTTATAGCTTATTCTGGAAAGACCGGCATCGGTGCCCCACATCTGCATTTTGAAAAGAGATGGAAGGATTACCCCCTTAATCCATTAACTCACGATTTTGTATTGTATGATAATGTTGCTCCGGTTTTTAACCGGGTGGGAGTGCACCTGACCGATGATAGATCCTTGCTGACTAATGGGAAAAGGGAGATTTATCTGGATGCTCTAAAAAAAGGCAAAGGGAATAACTATGGTATTGATACTACTTTATATATGAACCGTCCCTTTGGATTTATGGCTGATTGTTTTGATATGATGAATCCCGCCGGTATGAAACAGGCTGTCTATAAATTAACGGTTTATATTGATGGTCAGTTGTTTTATCAGGTAAAATTTGACAGTCTTGATTTTGAAACCAACCATTTTGTAAACCTTGAATATGATTATCTGCAGGTTGTTCAGAAGAATAAATATTCGAGGCGATTGTATAAAAAAACCGGAAATAGTTTTGCCGGAAGCGGCCTTTTTGGAGATGGTATATATGGTAGAAAGGGTTCAGAAAAAATTGGAATTCATGATGTTCGAATTGTAGCCGAAGATGCCTTCCAAAACAGTTCCGAGACCAATTTTAAATTTTTGTGGGGGCCTAATGAAAATATATATAATGTTGATTCCACTCTACAAATTGCAGGTGATACTACTCTCTTTTATTTTTCTCCTATAAGCGGTTATGAGAATTTTGGAATAGATTCAATCAAAGCCCTTCTCAATCGAGGACCCGCATGGGGAGAATCACCGAATATTTCCATTACGAATCTCAATCAAGGCAGGTTTGTCTGCCGGGCGAGCGGTAAAACGGTCAACACTGCGGTCATGAGATTATATTTATTTACAACCTCAGGAGCTGTGATTACTGACAATCCTTTTAACGGCTTGCTTCCTAAAGGATCGGGCAAAATGAAGATTGATCATGAAGTGATCGATGACGGTCTGCTGGTTAAGATAAATGTTTTCTCAACTTTAGGTTCTGACAGCCGCCTTGAATTATATTGGAGAGATTCTCTGCTTGGGATAGAAAGTCCAATGTATATTAGTATGCAGGAGCTTGTGTGTTTTATCCCGCCTGAAAAAAAATACTCAAAAATTGATCGCCTGACAGCGGTGATGTCGCATGATTCTGAATATCATGGTGCCAATTCTGATTCATTTTATATTGCCGCAGTTGGGTTTGATGATATCGAAGAAGTATCAATAAACAAATATTTTAAACTCATCACAAGTAAAGATGATTTTTATGAACCGAGGTTTATTGAATTAATCTTTAAAACTGTGTTAAACAAAACCAAGCTAAGAATGAACTCCGATCATTACCAGATTTTACCGGAAGCATTTGTATGTAAAGATAATTATAAAATTTCATATAAAATTCCCTGGGAAACCGGAATAAACAAACAGAGCGGATTATGCTGGCTGAATAAAGAAAAAGATAAGTGGATCTGGCTGAATAATAGTTTCGACAATAATACTCTTGAGTCATTTTCACATGGGGGAGGGTCATTTGCAGCAATTATTGATTATGATGCTCCGAGTATTTCGAAATTAACGATTTTTGATGGAGGAAGTTATAATGATCCCCAGCCACCGGTTAATTTTATCTTGGAAGATACGATTTCCGG
>CAYPUP010000234.1:3575-4322 GCA_964413795.1 uncultured Ignavibacteriales bacterium | reverse complement strand
TCCGGCAGTTTTAATCCATCATGACTCTTTATTAATAACTGTTCGTTTTTAAATGTTAAATTTACCGGCAAGCCTTCATAGTAAGGAGTGACCACATACCGGTATGAGGGATCAAGTTCAAGCGGTGATTTAATAATTTTCTCGTTGAAGAATTTATTTACATCACCGTTTATATTATTGAGGTCATCAGCATTTAGATCTTTTGAAATGGAAGTGTCCGCTACCGCTCCCCTATATACCAGCGAGGTCTCGAGCACTCTTTCAATCTGGCGGTAATTAAAATAACAGGCGGATTTGTTGCCGGATGTATCATATTCTTTAAACGGCTCATGCCGGCAGGAACGGATATCCTTCCCACAGACAGAGCACTCCGGAAACAAAAATGTAAATCCTATCGAACATTCTTTGTAAATACCGCCATCGATATTTTCCCTGAGCGTCTCGGCCCCATCGGCATTTTTCAACCAGTAGAAATAACATTTAACCCATTGGCGCCCTTCCCTATCTTCTGTTTTGGCATAAAAATTTCTGCCAATCGGAAGATGATCTTTACGATGCCCAACCATAACCGGCGAATCGATTAATAACTCGCAAAGTTTCTCATGCTCATCAACCGGAAAACACCCTCCGAAACTATTTACCTGATCCGAAACAATATACATAGCCCTGATATATACATCACTCTCTTTAACTCCTTCCGGTGGTGAGATATTAGAATTGATCAGGTTTATCAAAGCGGTTGAAACT
>CAYPUP010000234.1:0-3565 GCA_964413795.1 uncultured Ignavibacteriales bacterium | reverse complement strand
TTTTCAATTGGTTCTGCTAAACGGGCTGTTAAACGTCCGATACTAGCGCTCATTTTACCTCCGTACCACTTTTTTTAATAAGGACCTGGACACCGAATAACCAGCAGAACACCATGCTTTTTGTGCAAAATTATGCTACTTTTTTAGCAAATTTAAAAATGTTAAAAGACCCTCAATTAATACCATATGCTGTTGTAACACAATATTGTACAGCCAATATTGAATGTTAAAACCCTATCTAGGCATAAGCTTTGCTTTTAAAACATATAAATGATTGAGAAAATATTTAAAATATCAGGGATACAAACATGAAGATTTATAAAGAAAAAAAGAGTCAGCCGCTAAGATGGTTTATAGCTCTTATAATTTTTATCTTAACGATGACAATTACCTTTGCCGATGTTTATGGGCTAACTGTCCCTTCCGGCAAGTATAACCCACCACCGAATAGGATCAATTATAACAGCCAATCTGGTTCTACAGCTCCGGATTTTGACAATAATACACCGATTTATGATGGCTACGATAAATGTCCGCCCCCTTCAACTATTCCGGAACCGGCTTCGATGATCCTCCTGGGAATGGGATTAACAGCTTTACATCTGGCTAACCGTAAAAGAAAAATTTAACCCTCACTTCCCACTTCTCTACCTTTTTACGCCTTTTGAGTCCTCCCCTCAAAAGGTGTTTTTATGCCACAAAGATCATCAACTATTATACTTTTCCTATTCTCGGATTGATAACTATTTTTGATTTTGTTCGTAATGGCCACAAAGCCAGAGCCAGCGCCATCAGGGCATCACACTGATTATTATTATCCCAGCGCGCCTCGCCCAATTCATTCTCCAATGACCACACTTTCCCCGGGCCGTCAGGCAGCTCCCATTTCTCATAAAATATTTTTCGCTGCGCATGAATAAGCTCAACGTTTGTCAACATCTCAGCTTTGGAAGATGGAGTAAAAATAACGCTTGATGGGTTAAATTCCTTTAACTGCTCCACAATTACATCCCCCAATCCGGTCCCATCTACAATTAACTGCCCGGGGTATTCCATCTGCCGCTGTTTTATCTTTCCCAGCACAACTTCCCAATCGAAGAGGCGCAGCCTTTCTAATTTAACGACAAATACCCCCTTTCCTGTGACCGCTACCGTAATCCCAACCGTAGCGGTTCGCTTGCGGGCCAAATCCCAACCAGAAATAAAAGAGGGCTTTCCCTTTAATAGGTCATCAAAATTATCTCTATTTTCAATAAATCCATCAAGAGCATTCTCAATATGATCGCTTCTTAAAATTTCTCCGCCGGTATCGACAAACTGCCCCATGATATTCTGTTGGATGCGGTGGTCAGAAAAATATTTCAACCGCTCTTCGAGATATTCCTGTGATATATAGACATTCTCCCGGCTGTCGCCATACTGGGCATAACCATTTCGTTTTCCGGATAAGATATCCCTGACTCTTTTATAGAACCAGTTTTTCCCATTGGGAGTTGAAATCAGGTCAAGCTTTCCTTCCCGATCAGCCAGACGCATAACAATGACCTCTTCGACTACATAATCCGGATCGGATTCAAAAGCAACTTCATCAAAAATAAAGAGATCGTAGTCGTTGCCCAAAAGATATTCCCCTCGGTTCTGGGTCGAACGGGCTTCAACTGTTGATCCATTACCAAATTCCAATTTTGGATAGGGAGTTCTGACAATTGAAGTCAGCAGGGGCTCAATGATTTTCGATTGTCTTGCAAAACGAACTACCTGATTAAAAATTATATTAGCCTGATCCTGAGTAATAGATGCTGTCACAATCCGGTAGCGTCCGCTTCTATCAAATTCTAATTTCCTCGGACGATAAAGAGCATGATGGATAATCTTTACCGCACAAACAAATGATTTCCCCCAGCGATTCCCCGTTACCAGAGCATTTTCGGCAGCTGTGCTATTGGCCAACCATCTTTTCTGACCGGCATGGAGGTTTACCTCAAGAACTTTTTCGGCAAAGTAGGAAAGGTCAAAAAATCCGCGCTGCCAGTCTATTCCCTCTTGTTCTATAGCTAAAATGCCTCGCTGACATGCTGCATGGCTGTCTCTTTTTCAATCAACCCGGCATTATAGAGCTTGATGATATTATCTATCCGGCTTGATTCAATTGAAGCTTTTTCACTTGCCTGATAGGTAAAACTATTATCAAATTGAAAGCGGCCTTTCATATCATATCCCCCCAAAGCCAGATCGATCCCGGCTACCCATTCCAGGAAATTAGTCACCTCAGCCTGTACCGTTCGCACCTGTCTCATCACCACATCAAACTTAAAGCCCGACCAGGTGGTCGTAGCGCCATAGGAATAGCCCAGAAGAAAGGGAGCCAGTCCGGTTCCGGCGCAAACCTCCTCGACCATCGAACGATGATTATGGAACCAACTATTCGAAACACTTTTGGAATCCCCCGGACCGATATAGTCAACAACCACATTATCCCAGGTCACCGGATTCTCATCGATATCGCAGGAACGAATCATCTTAACTGTTGAGTCAAAGTAATCATTGATTCTATTTAGATAGGCGCTATCTGATTCCCCCGACATTCTCTCCGGCGGGGTCACTTTGACGTGGATCCGATGATACCCGGAATTATGACTGGTACGGCTCATATCCGAAACGAGCTGCTGTTCGATATATGAAACCATCGGGATAGCCTTTAAAATGGAACGTCCCATCGGTTCATTAACACCGCCACTCAGACCGACATAATAAAAATCAGGACGATCCAGAGAAATCCTGTGATCATCCATTTCATAAAAGAGTTTCTCCTGGCCATCGACTATTTCAACTCTTATCATCGCTGTATCAATCGGAATGAAGCGATCAACCCCGGAGCCATCCTTTTTTACTGTGATAAATCCGCCAAAGATGCCATCCCGATACAACGATGTAAACAGGTCAACCAGAAAACTACCTTCGCCAGGGGTTCTTCCGGTACTGGTTTTATATAACCGTCCCATCAGGTCGTTCAAACGGTTATTTATTATTTTCGTATTTGATAAATTTGCATCCGAATCGAAAACAAATTTCCCTGGAGCAGCCGATAAACGAGCCCAGGTCCAGATACAGGAATTTATAACCGGGACATTATCAGTCAAAAAGCGATACAATGGTGTCCGGTATACACCCAAATTAATATCTCGCGTCGATATCTTCAGTAAATTATTCATTTTATCCATCGTCTTAAAAGATTTGGCCGTAGAAGCTTTGGCAATCGAGGCCAGTTTGTCGTATTGGTTGTTAATATTCTCGATCTTAAGATTATTTGTATCCTGATCCATATCATTCCTTTTTTCAATAATTTGAATCAAGGAATCTGCATGGAAGTTATATGGAATTTGGTACCCCACCATAAATGGTGGGCTACAAACTGATTTATTAATATGTTTCTACTCTTATCTTATAGAAAATCTGTAATGATAAAATTGCCTCAACTATTTCTGGACATTGGATTTATGTTGTATTAGCTTGTTTGCAACACCCTCAATGGCTGCCTTATTCGTGCCCTAAAATGATTAAACAA
>CAYPUP010000233.1:0-4338 GCA_964413795.1 uncultured Ignavibacteriales bacterium | reverse complement strand
AGGTTATGCCGGTAATGATCGAAGAGATTTCACCCCTCTACCCCGATCATTTGCGGGATACCAAAGCGACAGTGTATGTTAAAGCATTTGTCGATCCGGAAGGAGTGGTTAAAAAAACAGAAATAGCCAAAAGCAGCGGTATTATTGCCTTTGATGAATCGGCCCTGCATGCAGCTTTGAAATGCAAGTACAAGCCGGCAATGACCAACGGAAAGCCAATTGGAGTATGGGTGACATACAAAGTGGAATTTGTACCAACCAAAGATGGTTCGGTAGAGAAATCTGAGGAGGTAGCCCCTGAAAAGCAGGATGTTGATATTATGCCTGAAATGATTTATGAAAAGCAGCCTGTTTACCCTGAGGAAGCAAAAAATGAAAAAATCGAAGGGACAGTTTGGGTCAAAGTTTTTGTCGGCGAAGATGGCTTGGTTGTAAAATCTGAAATCTCGAAATCATCCGGCAGTGAAACATTAGATAAGAGTGCTCTTGAGGCGGCCTTAGAATGTAAATATAAACCGGCAACCAAAGACGGAAAGCCTATTTCTACCTGGGTTACTTATAAAGTCGATTTTTGTATGACAGAAGATGAAAATATAGAAGAGACCGAATAACATTTTGGCTGGTAAATAATTTTGTTGTTTGAAAATTAATCAGGTTTTATGTAACGGTGTATTAAAAGTACTGAAAGTTGCTTAATTAATTGAATTTAAAGTATTGAGTTACCTTTGAAGAATCATCACCTTGTGTACATCCTCGGTTTTTACCTGCTGATAATAAGTATTTTCAGTTACTTTCGTTCGGATTCCACTGCTCTGATGTTATCTGCTGGAATTTTTGGACTCATCACAATCGTAATCGGGCGATTATTATTATTAAAAACCAAATTGGTTTTTGTGGTTGCTATAAACTGGATCGGGTTCCTGGCTCTGCTCAATACCAGTTTAACATTTTTACGTATTCTTTATCCCGACAACAGAGTTCCGGGGTCGGAATTGATTTATGGTTCGATGACATTACTCTCTGGATTAATTTTACTTTTTCTTATTGTAGATAAAACACGGATCGACCATTCCAGGCACAAATGAAAAAGCCGCTATTGCAATAGCGGCTTTTTAAAAAATAGTATCTTTTTAAACTATTGTATTATACAGGGGGGTGGCTCATTTCCGCCTTTAAACAGATAATTAACTAAATATGTCAGATCAGCAACATTAATCAGCAGCCCGCCGCCGGCTTCCTGAGCATCGGCATTTCCCTCTTCTTCGCATGGCGCTGCCGCTCCGCCTTTGAAAATATAATTCACCAAATAAACCAGGTCAGCAACATCGCATGGGTTGCCGCTATGTATGATTCCATCAGCGTTACCCCGATTCTGACAGCAGCCGTCGCAAAGGTCGCCAATACCGTTTTCATCACTATCTGCCTGATCGGGATTATAAATATCCAAACAGTTATCACATGAATCGGCGTAGCCGTCGTTATCCGTATCCGTTTGATCAGGATTATAAACTTCCGGACAGTTATCGCAGGAATCAGGATAGCCATCGGCATCAAAATCAGCTTGATCGGGATTATAAACAACAGGACAATTATCTTCCGGGCAGGTATTTGATAGATAGCCGGGATCGCCGAAACCATCACCGTCGGTATCGGTGCAGACATCACACATATCACCTATGCCGTCATTGTCAGTATCAGCCTGATCGGGATTGCTTATACTCATACAGTTATCATTAGGACAAGTATTCCCAATCATTTCCGGATCACCATATCCGTCGCCATCGGAGTCAGTACATTCATCACAGCGATCACCAATGCCATCGTTATCGGTATCAAACTGACGAAGGTTTGAAATATCGGGGCAGTTATCTTCGGGACAAGTGTTCAATGGGAAACCGGGATTTCCATAGCCGTCTTTATCGGTGTCAGTGCATTCGTCGCAAAGATCACCTATTCCGTCATTGTCAGTATCAAGCTGGTCGGCATTAGTAATCCCCGGGCAGTTGTCGGCGATATCACAAATTAAATCAGCATCAGCGTCGATGCAGCTATCAACTCCGAGAAACGCCACCGCTGGATCGCCTAACAGGTTGGTTTCATAATAACACCAGCGCATACAGCTTTCATTGATGCGATAGAGGTTATCTTCTTTGGATTTATGATTAGCCCAGCCGAGATTGGTTTTGGCCTCAGCCGGATTATAAACGGCATCCCAGAACTCGCGGTTGAAGCGCTGAGAAGCACCATCTGTGCTCTCACTCACACCCCAGCCATAGCGGGCATTCATTACTAATGCAAAAGCGGCATGATCGCTTTTAATTGTCATATATTCGGCGAATCCATCAGTTCCATCAAAGCGGCCGGAGTAGCATGCCTGTGAATAAAGGAAAAATAATTCTGTATTTGTAAAAGCGGACATAATCTCACTGCTGTTATATTTCAAGGCGTAACTCGTATTGCCGTGACCGAAGTGGTCTATAATATGCAGTCCGCTATTGATACGATTAGCCAATTCCGATGAGGGCCAGTCATTACCCGGCCAATCACGATCGAAAAGCTGGTCAATAGTATAATCTGATTCAGGAAATCCGACAGTATAGTAGCCGTTAGCTACCGAGACTCCGATCAATTCTTCCAGGGAGTTGGCCGCATAATCCGAAACGCCGCCAAATCCAAGATACTCGCCGCAAAGAAGTATATCGTCAAGGTGATCATCGGTGCGTGATACATAGCTGAGATGTTTGGTTACAAAACGATTAGCTTCGATGACATTACCGGCCGGTGCCCGTCCGATAAAGACTTCGGCGATAAGATCAACATCACCACCCCCTTCTCCGTCGTTGGGCTCACCCCACTGTGAGTCGCCATCATTATTGAAGGGACCATCAAGACAACCCAAAAACAAATCAGTCGGCATATCGTAATCTATATATCCACCCTGATATGAAACGACATACATATCTTTTGAAGGAATAAGGTCGTCATCTCCGCCGATTAAAACGTATCGGATGCCATCGTTTAAATAGACCAGTTTAATATAAGCTCGGACATCATCGGGATTGGTGCTGCCAATTTCATCTGTGGTATGGATTTCGGTTAATATACCAGTGGTGTCGTGGTAATCTTTTAACGGTTGAAAAGAAGCGGCTAAGCCGGGAGTGGTAATAATTAAAAGATCATAATTTGAGGCTGATGATTTTAGGGCACCGGCATAAGTTGAAATTAAATCAGGATTATCCACTCGGGTTAAAACCTCATTTTCATCTGCTGGCAGGCCGCGAAACATATTTGATGATTTATCAGCCCCTACCGTATTTACGACAACACTTAGGTAGGGGTAATAGAATAATTCCCCTGTTGATGGGAGATATTGAACCGGATATAATTTCAGAATTAATATCTGGTAGCCACGGAAGCCATAGGTGCCGATATTTTCAAAAAGTTTTTCAGGGTACAACTGATCCGATTCATAAATAGCTTTATCAGGAATCGGGATAACTCTATCGGCTGGGTCGGCGGAAAGAGGGATTGGTTGTTGATTTGGTTCGATTTTGAAATCTTTTCCGAGCAGAATTCTTTCCCCGGTAATAATTTCAATACTTTCAACTTTGCTTCCAAAGGGTAACAATATTTGTGCCCCAGTGGCGGGCATTGAAGGGGCGTTGATATCACCCCCGTTAGGAGCCTCGACAATTATAATGCGGTCATACGATTCGGCTCCAATCGCAACCTTTTCAACTATGGGCTGATTGATCGAATAATCAATGCTTAATTGTTCTGCGTTGATTGAAGAGATTACCGCGATAAGTAAAAAAAGTACCCCGAATCCTGTCGTTAGAATACTTTTTCCATAAAACGATTTAGATATGAGCATGAATACCCACCTGATATAATTAAATAATTTTTAACTAAAAAAATATGACTTTTTGCAGGACCAGAATATAGCACGAGTAAACCTTAGAAGTAATTAACTATCAAGCCATTAAGGCTTGGTTTGGTCTTATATGGGATAATATAGCCTTTATTTTTAAACCGTCAAGATAATAGATTACTTGAGATTTTTTTGGGATATGGTAATTTTAATTTTTCCCCGCATAAATTAATCAAATGCAACCTTTTATCTACAAAGCCGTCAAATAATATTGAGTTACAAAGTAGCTCTTATTGAAAATTGATGAATTATTGGATTGGGATTAAGGGATAATAAATATTTTATGAGTTGTTAAGTAAATAATTAAAATGATAACTTTATACAGGGTCTGTAGTTAAGATGAAAATTAAATCAAAAAAATTCCTATTTATCAGTCTTGGAGCATTAGTGATAATTGCAATTATAAT
>CAYPUP010000232.1:0-4346 GCA_964413795.1 uncultured Ignavibacteriales bacterium | reverse complement strand
TTTGTGAAATATAAGTATCAATTTTTTCTATGACTGGCTTGAAAAGCCTCTCCATATTTTCATTGCCGGAGTAACTCATATATTGATCATGCCAGGGTGCTCGGCGTTCATAGTATTTGATCATTTCTTCTATACGGTTTTTGTTTGGCATAATCACACAATTAAATATACAATCGTTGAAGGTCAGATGAGGGCATCTGCTGCCCACAAATTGTCAAAACCATTGGGGTTACAATCTACGGATTATCAAAACAAATTTTCAATAACGCTACCAATTGATATTGATTCCAAATTGAAGGTTCAATTTATTAAAATCGTACAGTGATTTATTATTTATGCTTGGTTGTTCTTTTAAAGTTAGGTATGGAGATAATGTTATATCTTTTGAAGAATTGCTGAACCCTGTCTCTCTGTATTTCAATTTCCATTTGTGAAATAGTGAGCCGATAAACCCACCAGTTAATACTCCAATTGATGTCCCAATTGTCATTCCAGCGATAAATTCAGTAGTCGAGAGTTCATCATTATTAGCCCCACAATCAAATGAAGGGGAACATTCCATTCCATTAAAAGCATCAACAAATGATAAATATAAAAAACTGATTACACCAAAAAATGACCCGCCAATAATTCCCCCGGTAACCATGGCATTCCCCTTGACACGAATTTCCTGAATTGATTCATAGGGTATTGTCAGTTTTGATTGCAGCGGAACCCATTTGGGGTCATCCAGTCGTGGTTTATAATTTAATTTTCTACGCGGTAAAGTTGGTTTTTGTTTTATGGCGCCGAGCTGCAGAGAGTCATTTTCATAAGCTATCACTGTCCCTTTGACAGGACCAGAAAAATCGCTAATTAGAAGAATCTCATTCCCATATTTTAATGAATTCAGAACTTTATTCTTTTTTGCCTTATCATTCTCTTCTGCTAAAAGTAATGACGGAATCAGGACAATAACCAATACGATTATTATAAATGATATTTGTTTCATTGGTTCCCTCCGGGTTGATAATTTACCAAATAGAATAAATCTGCTTTAGTATTAGACGAAAATAATCATCATATTATCAAATATAAAATTTCGTAATTAGATATTTATAATCCGATCCACTTCTTCCAAAATTTCGCAGGATTTTATCAATGCTTTCATATTTGTGTGGTCAGGGTAAAGAGGCCTGTCGATTTCCAAAAAGTCCACATGGCGTCTTACAACTTCACGAGCTTTGGTTACCCCTTTACCGAATTTATATTCACGTAAATCCAAAGCCTGAGCGGCGGCCATTATTTCAATTCCTAATATGCCGTAAGCATTATCAAGAATCTGGAGATTTTTGATAGCCGTGTTCATCCCCATCGATACAAAATCTTCCTGATCAGCAGCCGCGGGGATTGATTGTATAGATGCCGGTGAAGAAAGAATGCGTTGCTCCACAATAAGACTATCAGCCGTGTATTGGCTGAGCATCAACCCGGAAAACATCCCGGCTCCTTTGGTAAGAAACGGAGGTAACCCAACACTCAGTGCCGGATTGTTCAAACGGTTCATCCTGCGCTCAGACATAATACTGACCATTGTAATCGCAATTCCGGCCATATCCATCGGGAGCGCAACCGGTGTTCCCTGAAAATTAGCTCCCGAGAGCTGCAGATCTTCATCCGGGAAAAAGACCGGATTATCTCCGACTCCGTTTAATTCTATTTCTACCTCCGAACGGGCATATTCTAAGGCATCTAAGGCGGCTCCGATTACCTGCGGTGTAGACCGCATTGAATAGGCATCCTGAACTTTACATTTAACTTTCCCCTCAGCCAGGTCACCCCCCGAAACAAGCTTCAAAATAATCTCCGCTGATTTGACCGCCCCTTTGAATCCGCGCGCTTCATGGAGTTTGGATGTGTAAGGCTTCATATTGGCTTTAAGAGCCTCCAGGGACATGGCACAGCCTATCAGAGCTTGTTTGAGCCATCGGTCGGCATCATAGAGAAATATTGCGCTCATAGCTGTCAGGACATTAGAGCCGTTAATAACCGCTAAACCATCCCGGGCCTTTAAACCGGGAATAGGAATCCCAGCTCTATCCATCGCCTCTTTGCCATTTAGAAGCTCTCCTTTGTAGTATGCCTTCCCTTCCCCCATGATCAAAAGAGCAATTTGCGACATTGGAGCCAAATCACCACAAGCTCCCACCGAACCTTTCTGGCATACAAATGGGGTCACCCCTTTATTTAACATTTCAACCAATGTCTGAGTTACTTCAGGGCGGATGCCTGAGTTGCCATGGGCATGAACATTTATCCTGCCGGCCATAGCGCCGCGGACATATTCTATAGGAGCCGGATCACCAATCCCGGCTGAATGATTATAAATCAGATATTTTTGAAAATCCTTTACCTGGTCATCGTTGAGAACAACTTCAGAAAACTCCCCAATTCCGGTATTGACGCCGTACATAATCTCTTTAGCTTCGATTTTCCGCTCCAGCATCGCCCGGCATTTTCTCATTCTTTCCAGCGCACCGGGGGCAAGTTCGACAGGAACATTATTTCGGGCTATATCGACTAACTTCTCAATTGTCAATCCGGAACCACTTAATATTATAGACATCTTTTCTCCTCAGATAATTTATTCATTGATCAAAAATATGTCGTTAATAGCCATTGTCAAATGAATTTGAATTAGTATTATTAGCTAATGAAACAGGATAACGAAATTTGCGAGTATTTAAGGCAGCAGACATTTGTAGCTTTTGATACGGAAACAACCGGCTTATGGGCTCCTTCAAACAGGATTGTCGAAATCGGGGCAGTAAAATTTCGTACGGGTGATAAAAAATCTGAAAAATTTCAGACCCTTGTAAATCCTGGGAAACCCATCCCAACGGAAGTAATTAATATCCATCATATTACCGATGCTGATGTTGCTGATGCCCCTTTGGCCAAAGAAGTCATGGAAGATTTTATCGATTTTTGCGGGATTGATTCGATTCTGATCGCTCACAATGCCCCCTTTGATATTTCATTTGTTGGCTGCGAATTGGATCGGGCCGAGATAGAATTTGGTGATAATATTGTCATCGATACAACGGATATTTTCAAAAGATATTATCCGTTATTGGCATCTTATTCACTATTATCATTAGCCCAGCATTTTTCAATAGTGGATATACAATCACATAGGGCTTTGGCTGATGCGGTAATTGTACAAAAATTATTTGAAATAGCCGCTCCAAAATTAGGGAACATAAAACAGCAGTCAGATTTGGGACATGTCCTGTCAACTTATAAAATGGGCGACTGGCGGGCTCGAAACGCAACCCTCCCCGAAGAATATGCCGACCTTAACAGGGCGTTGGATCAGAAAAAAAGGATTAGTATAATTTACGTTACTGCTTCCAACCAACCGACCTCAAGAGTTATCCAGCCTAAGAATTTTTATCAATTGGGGCAGGTCTATTATATCATGGCTTATTGTGAACGTGTCAACGATGAACGAACTTTTAGATTGGATAGGATTCGGGAATACAAGGTGCTAGAGTAGTGGCAATCCGTGTCATTTGTCATTCTCAGCTTGACTGGGAATCCAGAAATAGTTTGGCAGAATCGCTAAAGGGATCCTGCCCTATGAAACCGATCGACCAAAAGTTTGGTATAAATATTAGGAGTTATTTTGTTTAAAAAATATATTATTATCTTACAAATTATGGGATTTTTTCCCTTCTCTTTAATTTTCATTTTATCTTGTGTTGGATTGAACAATAAACTTCCAAAAGAAAATAAGACATGGGTGTCTATTTCATTATCCAAAATTAATAGTATAGCTATTCATAATACAAATCAAGGGATAGTACAAAATATTGTCAACCAGATTGAACCACAAACGCCATATTTTGCTAAAGAAGACTATGCACGATTTTCAAATAATAGTATATTGTTACCTTTTGATAAACCTCTCCTCCTTTCTTATATTCCTGATTTTGATATATGGATTGATTACAGATTATTAAATGATTTTGTTCTTGTATTTACAAAGCCAAATACTGATTCCATTTCTGGTTTTATTGAACAAATTGGGAATATTGAAGATCCTAAAAGAAAATGTAGGTATGCTATTTAGTCAAATGAAATAAGGAGTGTTATTGGTGAAGGCATGTATGATATTTATGGATTTCATAACGATACTTTAGTTTTTAAAAATACATATTCACCAAATATATTTCGCAATTTCCAAACTCTTGATTCCGATGATTAATTTCTATCGATAAGGCTGTGTACCCCATAGCTTGGGGAGTGTTGAAAAAGTACAATTAGCATATTGTGGCAGGTCTTGCGAATCTGCTTTCGAAGAT
>CAYPUP010000231.1:0-4359 GCA_964413795.1 uncultured Ignavibacteriales bacterium | reverse complement strand
CTTACCGCTTGCATAGCGTTTGCAAGCTTTTCCAGCCTTGGTTTTTGCTGTGCATCTGACTTTCTTAACTGCAACTTTTTTCTTCGGTGCAGTTTTTTTCTTCGGTGCAGCTTTCTTCTTCGCTACAGCCTTTTTCTTCGGTGCAGCTTTTTTCTTCGCTGCAGCTTTTTTCTTAGGTGCTTTCTTTGCTTTGAGCATTCAGCATCCTCCCTTTAAAGTTAGAGGTCTCATTTATAAAACGATATTTATAATAAATGTCAATAAAAAAACTTAATAAATAATTAACATCAAACGAAGATATAACTCATAATTCAGAAAATAATATCGTTAGCGATGAACTTCGAGCATATCATCATTAACAACGACACATGCCGGTGATAATATAAACATTCGATATTATTATTTATTATCCTTATTGTCGTTGTCTTTGCGTCCGAAATTCTGTAGAGCTATCGCCATTGACAATAACTTTTCATCCGCTTTGGCAAAGATTGAATCTTTGGTGAACTTTCCATTCTTTAATCTCTTGCCGCCGGGAATTCCGGTTAATATTTCTATACCTTCGCTGATTGTCTTGATAGGATAGATGTGAAACTTCCCTTTATTCACAGCCTCTATAACATCTGGACGCAATAATAGATCCTGTACGTTTTGATGCGGTATAATCACACCCTGGCTTCCTGTAAGACCGCGGCTGTTGCAAACATCGAAGAATCCTTCTATCTTTTGATTAACTCCGCCGATAGGCTGGATTTCTCCCTGCTGGTTAACCGATCCGGTTACAGCTATACCCTGATCGATAGGAATTCCGGTCAATGATGACAAAATGACATAGATTTCTGTCGATGACGCTGAATCGCCATCAACACCGCTGTATGATTGTTCAAATGAAATCGATGCTGACATTTGCAGCGGCTTATCCTGTGCGAACATCTGGCGCAGAAAACCGCTTAATACGAGGACACCTTTATTGTGAGTTGGTCCTGATAGGTCCGATTCTCGTTCAATATTTATCACACCAGCCCGTCCCATCGATGTACTCGCGGTTATCCGTGTTGGCCGGCCAAATGAATACTCGCCTAAATTATAAACAGATAATCCATTAATTTGTCCAACTTCTTTCCCTTTGGTAGAGACCATTAGAGTATTATCATCGTACATTTCCTGGATTTTATCTTCAACCAGATTTACCCGCAAGCGTTTTAATTTGACAGCCTCATAAACATCAATGCGTTCAACCGTTTTTGATTTTCTTCCCCTGGCACAATTGGAGCTTTCTCTTATTATGTCTGCTATCAATGTAAAGCGGGTTGTCAGTCTTCCACGCTTGCCGGAAAGACGCATGCCAAATTCAGCAACCGCTTGAAGCCCGCTGATATCAAAAGGAGGCAGATTTTCATTATCTATAATTTTTTTAACGAACTCAAAATAGCTCTGAAGATGCTTCTTGTCGGATTTGATTTCTGAATCGAATTCAGCCTTAATCTTAAATACTTTTTTAAAATCTTCGTCAAGCTGCCATAATAGGCGATAAATTCTCGGTTCTCCGATAAGAATGACTTTGACTTTTATTGGAATAGGTTCCGGTTTGATTCCCGAACCGGCCATCATATATAAAGGATCAAATCCCGTAATTTCAAACTCCCCGTTGCGAAGCGTACGCTTGAGGTGCATCCATACTCCCGGTTCGCTCACTACATCCATGGCGTTAATAACCAGATAGCCGCCGGCTGCCTCCAAAATGGAACCTGCCGTTATTCTCGTGAAATCTGTGCGCCAATAACCGAACCTGTCGACCACGCGTTCTAATGATCCAAACAAATTTTTGAACGAAGGTGATTTCTCTATCACGACCGGAATTGAATCGCTGGCCGAATTGTCGAGTATTAAATTTACGGAAAATTCTTCAAACGGTTCTCTTTTACGATAAGGTGGAGCTTCCTCTTCTCCCCGCCTCGGTTGAGCTTCGCGGAATCGTTCCAGTTCACCAAGCAAGGCTTCTTCTACTTCTTCAAAATATTGCCCTGCTTTCTCAAATGGAAAACGTTTTTTTAGTAAATTAATTTTATCAGAAATCAAAGGGGATACCATCGAATTGTCAAGCTTGTCAAGAGCCTCTTCCATTTTTGTTGTAAGCTTTTTGGATTCAATCGAGGTCACATCAAATTCGCGGCGCAGGCTATCCCAATTGCGGCGCAGTTCATCGAGTCGGGAGAGTGAAAACTTTCCATCCTTAGCTAACTCTTCGAGAGTTTCTATCGAGGAAGGCTCATTGTCAATCAGGGGCTGAATTTCATTACGGGATCCAAGCCCGGACTGGATCTGCACCATTACAAAACCAGCACTGGTTAATTTCTCTTCAAAACCTCGAATCAATTCTTTTTGGCGGTTTTCAAATTCTCTGATAACTCTGCTCTGACGATCTTTGTAGTCTTCGGACATAAAAACTTTTGGAACAACTTTGCGCAGCGAATTGATCAGATAGGCCATATCCTTCTTAAATCGAACCCCATCACCGGCAGGAAATACAAGTATACGGGGACAATCTTCATTTTTGAAATTATTGACATAGCATATATCCTGAAGTTCAGGCTTGGTTTTGCCATACTTTTTGATAAGAGATTTAACCGCCTCAACTCTTCCGGTGCCGGCCGCTCCTGCAATAAAAATATTATATCCTGCACTATCTACATTAAGTCCGGTATTCATTGATTCAATGGCTCGGCTTTGACCAATGACGCCGCTGCAAGCACAAAGATCATCCGATGATTTTACCCCTTTGGGAACATAATCAATTTGAAAATTCAGGTCTTTATAATCAAGTTCATGATATTTTTTTGATGATTTTTTAGTCTTCGATGGCATTTATTCCTCCATTAATATCAATAATTTACCTGCAAATATAGAAAAGATAAAATCAATATGAAAGTTAAAAGGGCTGTATTAAAAAACAATAGTCTAATTCTTAAGTTCAATGATGCCAATATATTCACTCGAAATAAAACAGGACGCGACTTATCAACAGCCAATATGGCACGTTTTTTATGCCAATACTACACCTTCAATAATCACATTCTCTTAGGAATATATAATATATTATAAATTATTGATAAATTTAATTATTTACTAATACTATAGCCACCATCGAATTACACCCCATCAATCTCATAACTATAAGAATTTCAATGCTTTAGGCGTGCTTGACAAGATATATTAAAACTCTATATTCAAGCCCTGTTGCTTTTTTTGCATTGCGCATGGATTGGCGGTATCGTCTAGGGGTTAGGACGGATGGTTCTCAGCCATCAAGCCGGGGTTCGATTCCCCGTACCGCTATAGACATGAAAACGCCCGTATAAAATTAATTATCCGGGCGTTATTCTTTTAGTTAATCCCACCAAATATAATTATCGATAATAAAGAGATTTAATTGATGCTATGTAACTGGCAGCATAACCCTAAAAGCTGCCCCCTCATTAATATTCTCTACAATTTCAATCTGACCGAGGTGATTACTTACAATAGAACTGCAGGTCATCAACCCATACCCAGTGTGATTTTTTTTAGTTGTGAAGCGTCTTTTGAAAATTTTCTCTTTAACATCCGGTATCAGTCCGGGACCATTATCCGAAACTGTCAGATACACTTTTCTGCTATCAAATTCGGTTTTAATAGTGATCCGACCCTGCTTTGTTTCTGAATCTTCGATGGCATCGGCTGAGTTATTTAGAAGATTCAATAATAATCCAGATAACTGGTCCATATCGAATTCAAATTCAGGAAGGCTTGAATCAAGTTCGGTGAATATTGAAATCTTTACAAATCCATCGCTGGGTGATAAAAATGAGACTATATTTGAAATTAATTTATTTAAATCAGCCTTTTGCATATCGGTTTCAATTTTGTATTCTTCGGTGAAACTGGCAATGAAAGTCTCCATCTTTTTGACATTTTCTTTTAACTTTTCAATCTTTTCAATCGCTTTTTCCATTTTACCGCTATTAAGCATTAGTTCGGTAAGTTCGGCTCCGCCGAGAAGCAGGCTTAGATAGTTATTAAGGTCATGGACAGTTATCGAAGCTATGCTCCCTTTTTCCGCCTGCTTTTCAATCCAGGCCAGTCGATGCTGGCTTTTCTTTTCATTAGTGACATCATCAAAGATAATCACAAACAGGGAGCCTTCTGACTTTGAAGATACTTTTCCAGCTTTGACTGAGTAGATTGTGTCCTGATCGTAAATATCGGAAACCAGATATTCCATTAACCAAATATTAGAGGCGTTTTTAACTGATTCTAACTTATTGAGCCATCCTGGGAAATTATTCTCTGAGAATATTTTATCGATAGTCAGCTTTTTAG
>CAYPUP010000230.1:0-4364 GCA_964413795.1 uncultured Ignavibacteriales bacterium | reverse complement strand
AATGCCTCCACCATTAAAATTTGACGGGCAGGCCGTTTCCTTTGATTCGTAGCTAACGTTTCCATCTAAATACAAATCAATATGAGTTGTTGGTTGAACGGGATCTGTTGGATCGGGAATAACTTTAATGTTGCTTTGCTGATGATGCGTGTATCTTATTGGATAGCAGTATACATCATTGGTGTAGTTCGCATTTATTAAATCGGTAACTTCTGAAAATGTATTGCCGGCGGCGTAAGTTGGGTCGAATGGGTCACTTCCGGAAGGTTCTGGTGCCTCGTCACCCTGGTAATAAGCAATGCCCTGTTTGTTGCCCACAGGTTCTTCAGCAGTTTTAACAAAAACATCAGTTATGATATTTGTGAAGTCATTGCATTTTATGCAAAGGCCATCATCGGATAGTTCATCACGGTTGGTTCCGCCGGCAGCTATTCCAACGGTAAGATTATCAAAATAGTTGTTATACAATTCATTATAATTTTGTCCTGTATTATTAACGGTGATGCCTGCACAGTCATACTCCTTAAGATCGGTATATCCCACGGTGCTGTAAAAAGTGTTTTCTTCCACAGTAAAACCGGTAGTAAGATTGTCGATATATAAACCGATCATCTCGGTTGGAATATTTAGCGCATCAAAAATAGAAGCATCTTTTCTAACAAGAAACTCATTTTGTGCAATTCTTGGATTATCGATAGTGGAAAGGTAAATACCTCTTTCATTATCACCAAATAAAGAGGAGTTAATATTTATGTAATTCTCAGGTGTGATATATTCTGCAGCTGCATATATACCGTAGTTAAACCCCGAAAAGCTTGATTGTATAGTATCCTCACTAGGGTATGGCAAATTCAAATAAGTTACTGTAAAGCCACTATTAATACTATAAATACCTCTCCATGAGACTTGAGGGAGGATTGAGATTGGGTATTTGTTTTCAAAACTTGAGCCTTTAATATATATACCATTAACCCCATTAAAATGAATTTGATCAACAGGAGCTACAAATTCATTATTAAATGCTGCTTTATAAAAGACACTCCAATTTGGTTGTTTATAAGCAGGTGTGGGATAAAAATTTTTATAAGGATAGAAAACAACCCCATGTTGACAATCTTCAATGATACCTCCATTTATATACACTATACCACCTGATGTAGTAGGGTCAGCATCATTAAATTCATCGTACTTTATTGTTTCAATTGCGTTTCTGGCAAAACTAATTCTCCCTCCGTTTATTAACTTAATTAACCCTTGGTAAAGTGGAGCTTGGCCTTGGTAGTTGAGATTATAAAATTGAGTCTGGTTTTTATCACCCCATACATCAACCCCTGGCCATATTCCGCAAAGAGAGGTTAAACGACCTCCATCAATAATAACAATACCTCCGTTTAACCTTGTACCATTAACAATATCGCCTTGCTCAATATATAAGTTTGCATTTTGAGCAAACGCATAATCTCCTGTAATATTAAGAGTTGCTCCGGCTTTCACAATAACATTTCCAAATTTCAAATTGTTAGCACTTCCATCCCAATTTGCAATGCCAGGTTGAATATAATCCGTTGGTACTGATTGTTCACAATCAGAAAAAACAAGCGTAAAAGTATAGTCATCCATATCAATTTCATCGGTATGAATTGTGACGGTTGTAATCTTTGTATCAGAAATCGGTTGATTTAGAGTAAAAGTTATTTGGAAAGTAGTACTCCCTTCTGTCATTGGTATTTTTGTTAAAATTATATCGGATGTTCTTGTAAAATCATTTTCATTACTCACTAAGACATTCGGGAAATAATCATTAGATTGTAGGTTTAATTGTGCATTTCCGGTATTTGTAATCGTAAAAGTGAGTATTGTCTGATCTCCTTGTCCCATTGTATTATCATAGAAAGTATAGTAGCTGTTGTCAGGTATTAAAATGCCATTTTCTTCTACATTCATGATGGGTTTGACAGGTACACTATAATAGTTATCATCAAAAGAGCCGAGGCGGGGATTTGAATCATCGCTGTCTTCAATCGCACCTTGAGGTTGATAATTATCATCAATACCCCAGTTGAAAAAGCCATCCTGATCTAAATCGTGAACTTCTGGTTCTAACTGTGTTGCTAATTTTTTATCAGAAAATGGTGGCCTGTAGTATATTAAATCCGAGGGCTGATAATCTGTATTTATATGATATAAATAACCACCAATACCAGATCCAGTACCATAACTGTTCTTATAAATCCAAAAAGTTTTACCAATATTTTCATTCCCTGCTTCGACAGGTGGTAATGCTGCACCATTCGAAGAATAAAAAACATCTCCCTCATCAATTCTGCCATAACCAGTTAACACCATAGCATGATTTTTCTTTGAGCCAGCATAATCCAGAACAGTTGCACACATTGGCCCATTCTGAATTAGGTTTAATTTAACTTTTTCAACATCAGGATTAGTAAATGGCAGCAATCTACCTCTAGCATAATAATCAAACATATATTGTGTAGTTACCTGAAAATAGGATGACCTACATTCGTTTGTAGGTTGGTTCTCGCGTTCGTAACAGCCAGCCTCTTGATATACACCTGAAGAATAGTCTCTTACAAAATCACTGGTAATAATAGGGAAGCCACCGTTACATTGATTTACCCAAACTCCATCAAAATATCCACCTGTATATTCGTCACATTCCAGGACATTTTGTATAGACAAATCATAATCCTTATGAATTCGAGTATTATAATACAAATTTGCAACTGCCTCCATTGCACCAAGCGGCGCATAAATATAACATAAACCAGCACAATCCCATATTCCCTGGTGTTTAATTTGAGTCATCCATCCCTGCTTTCCATTTTCATTTCCACTATAATAGAAACTACCTTTACTAGGGTCATTTGCACCATGTCTATTTCTCCAATCCCATTCTGGCACTAGAGTTGACGTTGTTTCTTCTGTATTTATATTAGGGGTAGGGTCATAAATGCCCCCTGCATAATAATCTTTCCCCAGCATGTTGTAACCATCTCCAAACAGCGTTTTCTTTTGCTGATAACTCATTTTAGATATACTATTTGTATCAGCATGCCAAAGCATTTTATTTAATGCGATTTTATTATTAATATCGTCTACTTTTTGCAATTCCATAGCTTGTTTGGCTTGCTGCTGCAATGCCAACCCATCCGGTACCAATAAACTTCTCATATCAAGGGATACAATTTCAATATTCGCATCAGTTACCTGTATCTGAACGGAATAAGGAACAAACCCATTTGAATAACAGGTTTCATCACATTCATTGGTAATTTCAAAAGGACTGTCGGGGCTGATGTACTGATAAGCTTCATAAACCATTAATTCGTTAAAGAAATTGTCAATTAAAACAATCCTTATCAGACTGGTATCTGAATTAAGATTAACCGTTCCGTTGATTGATAAACCATAGATGGTTCCGCTGCTGCCAAATGGGAATAATTCGCAACTGGCACTATAGGTGCTATCAATTTGTATTGTTTGCGCTGTTGATGTTATCGAAATAACCATAAGGCAGAAAACCGCCAATACAGCCTTTGCTGTGTGTGTGTGTGTGTGTAATAAGTGATACAACGCATTGTTTTTTGGTTTGAAAATACTTTGCTTCAAATATATTAAATTTATTTGAATACGAATATTTTATGATGCGAAATAAATACCCCGGATCACCCATTTGCTACACATGACACAAAACACAGTATATTCCTTTGATCATTTTCAGGGAATCATCCTGAATGCACAAGGATTTGGCTTTCTACAATATCCCTTTTCAAATCGTTAAAAACAAGAGAACCTCTATCCCAAGCCTTTTGGATAGCACAAAAAATACTTGGTAGTGGGTTTGGCCAACAACGAGATATTGAGCTGATCGGAAGCCTCGGCAATGTCCATCACGGTGCCATCCTTAAACAGGATGTTGATGTTGTCGCTGCCCAGGTGGTACATGTAGTTGGAGGTGCTGTCGGAAAACACAAAATTATCGGCTTCTTTATCCGTAAGCCCCCATTTTTCCATGACCCTGCTGTGTTTTTCAAGGATGAGTTGCTGATCAAAAGGCTCACCCTGCATCTCAATTTTAAACAACCTCCGGTTGACCACGCTCTGGCTTAACAGGCGCAATACCTTGTCGGGATGGGTGGTCCAAACCTTCATGGAAGTAAAAATATCAAAATCATCCAGCAGGGTAAACATGGTGAGTGCATGCTCATCCTGTAGAAAAAGTTCCTTTGTTACGTGTTGTTTTAAGAAGTAATCAAGTGCCGGTGTGGCAAAAAGTGCCGTTCCATGCATGCGCAACTCCTTGGCCCTGCGCAACACATGCATCAGGGTATGTTCGGCCACCA
>CAYPUP010000229.1:0-4385 GCA_964413795.1 uncultured Ignavibacteriales bacterium | reverse complement strand
GCTAAAAATCAATCATGGTGTTTACAATAATCTTGACTTTCAATACAGTCGCTACTTGATTTTAAACAATAAAAAAGCGACCCTATAACAGGCCGCTTTTATTATATATGAAATAAATGTTAGTGAAAATCATCCCATTCAATATAACCCTCTTTGACATCGGTCATGGCATTCACGACTAATTCCACCAAGCCGCCATACATCAAACGGGTCCTTTCATAAGCATCGAAATAGTTAATAATATCCCTGATCTGCCCTTTGCAGTTTGAACAAGGGGCGCAGACATATTTATTTTTACCTGGGCCATGTTCTTCTCTGGTAAAGGCATTTAGAATTTGTTCAAATTTCTTACGACCGGAAATTGACATTCTCCAGCTTGGGAAATTATGAGACTGCATAATTGCAAATCCGCTACCGCCGCCACAGCAGTAATTGTATACGCCATGCGGGGTCATCTCTCTGAACTGGGGACAGATTTTACGGATAACCCGCCGCTGCGGCTCGATTATCCCCATCGAACGGGTAAGATTACAGGGATCATGCATAGTAACGGGGAAATTGTTCCGTTCCGGGTCAATCTTAATCAAATTGTTTTTTAATATATAATCAAGAGTGACCATACTCGATTCACGATGGATATTGCCATCTTCCAGCCAGACCCTGTCGCCGATAGCCATCATCGCTTTATGAGCATGCCCGCATTCACCTGAGACGACCTTTTTAACACCTAGTTTTTTAGCAACGTCAGAATGCCTTAGGGTTACTTTGGCATATTGGGCATCATCATAAAACAAGCCATAGTTAACCGAATCATAACCAACCATATCGCTTGACATTGTCCAATTCAATCCAGCTGCTTCAAAAATTATGGCAAAGGCTTCAATATTTTCCGGCCATGACAGAAATTCGCCGGCATTGTGAACCAGCAAAATATCGGCATTCGGTTTATCAAACGGTATCTTGATAGTAAGTCCGGTTCTTTCGGTAATATCTTCCTCCATAAACTCCATCAAATCCATCAATGCCGTTGGAGATATACCGGTTGAAGAACCGGTTTGTAGCTGCTTTATAGTCCCATCTTCATGAAGTTCAGACGGAGATATTCCCATTTCCTGACTGAATAGCTTTCTTATTTCTCTTGATAACAAGCCATTATCCACCCCCATCGGACAAGTCTGGGCGCATCGGCGGCAGAGAGTGCATCGATATGACAATTGAGCCAGGCGAGCGATTGTATTCCAGTTCAGGTCGATATCATTACCGGTGAATTTAGCTGTTAACTTACCACCCGGTTTTACATACTTGTTAACTATCTGCCGAAGAATATCGGAGCGGAACAAAGGACGGTAAATTTCAAGGCGTCCACTTTCTTCAAAAATCGGACAGGCATCGGCACAGGTGTTGCATTTAACACAGTTGTCCAGTGATAGCATTAGTGGCTCTAAAAAAGTCCAGTTATTCTCTTTGGTGAGCAGCTTTTTTAATCCCTCAAGGAATTTAGCCACCAGCCTTTCTTTCTCTTCCTCAGTCTCTGGAACTGGAACAGAGACATTGACAATCCCGTCAAGCGATGTATCTCTTAGTTTTCGTTTTGCTTCCGGCAGTGGTTCAAACTGAGGATCTTCCCAGTCTTCATAAGGGTATGGAAGCTTGGGGAGTTTTTTGTAATCGAGATGAACCAGCTGGTCAACATCCTTACTTATATCTTTAGGTCTGATAATTTTGTCATTCATTGCTGATCTCCTTGTTGTCCGTAATCACTTCTCCCCAGGTTTGACCGGTTTTAATATGAGGGGCAGCCCAGCTTACTTTCTCTTTGAGTAGTTCAGCTATTCTCTTTTCGATTTTACTGCCTCGTTCATTTGGGACATCATTCCAGCGCACATCGTGGTAGAGGAAATATTTTGCTACAAAATGGGACATGCGGGTTAATGGGATATACATTATGAGAAGGGCAATTAAAATAACTTCGGTCGTAAATAACGCTCCCGGCGATGTTATATTTCCAAATGTAACCAGCGACTGGACATAGGCTCTCATATGTACAAATGAGCCATCTATAGTGTATTGGGTAAACAATGTAATTCCGCAAACAACCACGAAAGCAAACAAATTGAAATAATCCGAGGGAGAGTTAAAGCGCCGCTGTTCAGTCTCAGTACTCCTCCAAATTAAAAGTCCCAAGGCTCCTATTCCGGTGAGAAAGAGACCAACATAACCTGCTGCTATTGTAGCATAATGAATAATACTTGCCAGCACACCGTCTTGAGGATACATGGACATACCACAAATCTGTAATATTCCGCCAAATAATAATAAAAAAAGCCACCCGATAGTCAGGTACATTCCCAAATGGAATGGTAAAGATGAGACCCAAACCGTCTTATTGTGCCTAAATACTCCTTTTAGAAGAATAATTTCCTCAGCCATCTCTTTGAGTTCATTGATCGTATCGGATTCGCGCGGTTTTGTCCACCAGTCAAACTCTTCAAGATATGAACCGCCGTATTCGGCTTTTCCTTTTTCATGAGGAACAGGATAAAGCTCCCATCTCATATGTTCAGGTGCTTTCATGTAGCGCAATGCTTTTACAATCATAGCTATGATTGCTATGCTAATTGCAAAATAAGTGATAACCTGAGCTGTTAGCATTCAAGAAACTCCTCTGATAATTATATTATAAAATTTCTTTTTCAATAGTAACCGGACAAACCGGTGTGACATTCTCTTCAATCTCAGCCATTATTTTGTCCGGGAACAAATATGAAACATTTGAATATTTTGACTGCATATTTTTCATGAAGTTATTATCGAGCAAATCGGCCAATGTAAATTCATTCAGAGTCTCTTCAATTCTACTATTAACAAGCGCCCAAATGGCTCGCGTTTCACAATAGGAACTGGTCAGGCATAAATTGGGATTGCTGGTGCAATCGGTAACGCTGATTGGTCCAATTAAAGCGGTAACAATTTCACTGATTTTAATCTCATTTGCGGGACGCCCTAATTGGTAGCCTCCTTTTTTACCTGAAACTCCAATAAGTAATCCATCGTTTTTTAATGTCATTGCCAATTGAGCCAGATAGTTTTCAGATATTCCTGTAACTTTGGCAATTCGTCCAAGATCAACCAGATTTTCATTGTGGAGTTTGCGGGCTAATTCCAACATCATCCTTAAACCGTATCTTGCTCTTGTCGAAAACTTCATAAACTTATCAATTTACTAAGGTTTTAAAATCGCCTATATTTTATATTAGTATCCATATTAAGTCAAGTGAATTCTTTCACAAATCTATAAAATTCAATCAAAATATCAAAATAATAATTACAGCTTATCATCTTACATCATAACAAGTTAAGACTTTTTTTCAGATATTTATAGATGATTGCCTCTATTTAATGATTATGTTATGATTATGTTTTATATAATTAGTTTAATTAATGTACTTTAATTAAAAAGCCCACTCAATTGAATGAGTGGGCTACTATTATAAGATAGTTATTTCAAATCAGGGACATGATATAGGAGTTTGACCAGCTTTAAATAAATAATTAACCAGATAAGTAAGGTCATCTACCGTAATCGGTGAACCGGCATTTACAATACCATCGACATTACCTTCATCAGGGCATCCCGGAGCCGGCCCTCCCTTAAAGAGGTAGTAAACTAAATAAGTAAGATCGGCAACATCAATCGGACCAGCCGGGCCAAAGATGCCATCGGCATTGCCGCGCTCATCAAAGCAGCAACAGGCATCCCCTACTCCATTAGTATCAGTGTCAGCCTGATCAGGATTGTAAATATCAGGACAATTATCAAGGACACAGGTATTGGCAGTATAGCCCGGATCACCGAAACCATCACCGTCAAGATCAGTGCATTCGTCACAGAGATCTCCGATACTATCGCCATCAGCATCAGCCTGATCAACGTTGGCAACATCAGGACAGTTATCACAAAGATCGCCTAAATTATCATTATCAGCATCAGCTTGACTTGTATTAGCATCAGCAGGGCAGTTATCACAAACATCACCAATATTGTCAGCATCAATATCAGATTGATCGTTATTGGCATCATTAGGACAATTGTCGCAGACATCTCCGATATTATCAGAGTCAGCATCAGCTTGATCAGTATTAGCATCTGCTGGGCAGTTATCGCAAAGATCGCCAACATTATCAGCATCTGCATCAGCCTGATCGGCGTTGTCTATATTGGGACAGTTGTCGCAGACATCACCATACTGATCCACATCACTATTGATCTGATTGGTATTGGCATCAGCGGGACAATTATCGCAAACATCACCGACATTATCAGCATCTACATCAGCCTGATCGGCGTTGTCTATATTGGGACAGTTGTCGCAGACATCACCATA
>CAYPUP010000228.1:0-4388 GCA_964413795.1 uncultured Ignavibacteriales bacterium | reverse complement strand
ACAGAATGCTAATGTTGGCTATATCTACGATAGATATGCAGGATTCATTGATAAAGTTGATTATGACTCAGATTCATATTCCGTTAGTAGGTTATCTTTTCAAAGAAAGAAGGAGCAGCTCCTCACCCATGTTGAAATGGCTCTTAATAAGAAATTTACACACCCCAGGAAACCTGGTCCAGTATTTTGACCATATCCATTTTATCAGGAAACATGGCGGGCTTGTCATGTCTGGGTTTGCTGCGTAACTCTTTTATAGTGTGGCCATTGACAATCAATGTAGGTGATTTGACCGGCTTTTCCAGTTCTTTATAACGAGCTAAAATCCCACGCTCTTTGATGAATCGGAGTAAAAAGTCCCGTGCTTCAATTTGGCGGGGATCCTCTCTGGAATAGACTAATCCAATGTCCATCAGGACCTCCTATCCTTAATTATTATCTTTGAAGCCAATCTCCATTGCTGACCTATATATTATTAAACAATATAAATGTCTAAATAGTTTCAACAAAAATTTAATTAATTAGACTTTTCGGTCTATTATCTTCATTTTTATAAATTAGTTGATTCCGGTCAATAAATTGTTCTATATTAAGTAAAATATAGCAATTATCAGGTTATCATTTTCATTAAATGAAAAGGAGTTCTCATGGCGCATCAATTACCCGAATTACCATTTCCAAAAAACGGACTAACCCCCCATATTTCCGAGGAAACGCTCGAATATCATTATGGCAAACACCACCAGGCCTATGTTACAAACCTTAATAATCTCATTGTCGGAACAGATTTCGAGAAAACCTCATTGGTGGACATCATAAAAAAAGCTGAAGGGGGCATTTTCAACAATGCGGCTCAGGTGTTTAACCACACTTTCTATTGGAACTGCCTCAGTCCAAATGGCGGTGGAGAACCGGGAGGAAAAGTTGCCGAAGCTATCAAAAAAAGTTTTGGTTCATTTGATGCTTTTAAGGAAAAATTCTCAAATAAGGCTGTGACCACTTTTGGTTCGGGCTGGGCCTGGCTGGTCAAAAAAGCTGACGGCTCTCTTGATATAATCAGCACCAGCAATGCCGGCAATCCTATCCGAGACGGCCTTACACCGCTATTGACTTGCGATGTATGGGAACATGCTTATTATATCGATTATCGCAATGCCCGCCCCAAATATGTTGAAATGTTTTGGAAACTGGTAAACTGGAAATTCGTTGAGAAGAATTTCAGCGGATGAAAATTGAAAACGAATCATTACCTGTTTTTGTCAATAGGTTATGATATAAATCTATTATTCTTATCACGTAGCGACGGGGCTTGTCTCAGTCGTTTTACATATATTGAAAGATGATACAAATTAATTTTATTTTTTATTTTGATCCGAACGGAGTTTTTTATCCAGTTCAAGCCAGATCTGTTTGCAGTAATCGGCTTTAAACGGGTTTACTTTTACGGCTCGCTCATAAAATTTCATCGACATATCAAAATAGGAATCGTTCTGCTGATAGTAAGCCATCGTCTGTAACAAAAGAGCTGAGTGCAATTGGACATAAAAATCAGTTGGGAATCTCTCAGCTAAGTTCAGCAAAATAGAGTAGGCTTTATTGGTATGACTGGTTTGGACATATAAATCAGCCAGAAGCAACCCGGCCGATTTTGATTCTGGATTGTTCTGGTAGAATGGTATGGCAATAAAAAGAGCACTATCAATGACATTTAGAGCCTTATATCTGGCCGCCTGTTCAAAATCACTTAGGCAGTATGTTCGTGCCTCAGGGTTAGGGGATAATTCACTTATTCGGTAAAGGACAACCTCATTATCGCAAATCCAGTATTTGGCGACCGCCGGCATATTTTGCAGTAAGGGATAGTTTTTAATCGCCTCGTTGTAATTGGAAATATCTATAGCAAGATGAGTTATCCGATTATTTTCAAAAAGGGAAGAATCAACGTTAGCTACCTGAAAATGATGTATAAATGATTTTTTATTATCATCGATTGTCAGAACAGGCCCGTAAGAGCCTGAGATGACCGCTCCCTCGCTTAATATTTCAGCTATGTCCTGATTGGCTTCAAGAATATTATAATTATTATCCAGATAATGAAAACGGTAAAGCCTGGAAGCATTGCTAACGGTACTTGCTGTAATTACTAATACTAGTGCGGTTATCCATAAGATGTTTGGATTTATTTTTTTTAATTTCTTAATAATAATATAGTTCCACATCAGCCAGGCTATTCCAATTCCTGCCGGTAATGTCCCCCAGGTAATCATCCTTATTGGTCTTGGCATAGCATTAAGATAAAATACATTGGCAATTAAATGAAACAAAGCATACCAGGTTATTAGAATTAAAATGTATAAATACCATTTCTTGATATTGCTTTCTGATCTCTTCCCTTCTCCGTATGAAGAGTCAAAAATTGAAAAACAAAAAATCATTATAGCTGGAATAATTACAACAGCGTATCGAACAGGCGAATAATTCAGCGGCATCAAACCCAGGATAAAAATAACAATCCAGAAAAGAGAAAACATTGTTGCTGGTGATACTTTTTTATCACTGATGCTATAAAAAACAAACAGTTCACATCCAACTGCGAGAAATAACATCAGATCAGGATTCAGGTAAAATAGATGGTTGGTAAAACCGTAGGAAATCAGGTGCTCTATAAAACCCCATGGGGATCTCAAGCCTTCGGGGAATCCTCTTAGACCATAGGCCTGCTCGCCCAAATATCCAATTGCCGCTCCTAAATCAGAACCATATAACAAAAATATAAGGATCAGAGATGACACGACAAAAGATCCAAACCCGGCGCCAATCAGCTTCCACCTGTTTGTAGATTTGGAAAAATAAATAGTCAGTATTAGAACCGGCAACAGCAGAAATCCAAACAGTTTCCCTGTTAACGCGGCGGCGGCAATAATCAATCCCGCAAGTAATGCACCCCAAATCTTATTCCCCCAATAAGAATAAATAAAAAAAAGCAAAGCTGAATAAAACAGCAAACCGTTTTCCAAATATGAAACTCGTCCATGGGTAAAGAGAACGACATTGATCAAAAATATAAAAGTTACAACCGGAATTACCCAGAACCTATGGTGCCGGCCGATTCCCAGTAGAATTAATATAAGGGCTCCGATAGATAAAAAGACCCCTACCATATTTGATTCTTCCAAAGAGGATCCGGCGATTGAGAACCATATATATGCTGTCAAAGAAGTGATCGAATGCTGATAAACTGTCCAGCGGGGATATTCATAGGGATCGAATTCGTCAAACAATACCTTATTGCGGGCATGAAAAGTATATTGGGCCGGGTCGGTAATAAGCGACTGGCCAATACCGGAAAAATAAGTGGGTGGGTCAGATTCAAGGTCAGTCTGCCATAGAAAAAACCCACCAATAAAGATCACAATAACTAGACCAAAAAAAAGCCATTGCGACCTGTTTTTGAAATCTCCCACTAATACTTTTATTGTATCCTACTCCACGATGATACTAAAGTCCGTTTTAGACAGAACCTCCCCGATAGCCAGAGCAAAAATCTTTTTATCCCGAACCTCCTGTTCGAAAAGCTCTGCCAAATCTTCGGAAATTGATATCAGCAAGCCACCTGAAGTCTGGGGATCAAATAATACCGGAACAATACTACCCTCTACAGATGATTTGATATGTACTTTATCACTTAAATAATCTTTGTTTGAATTTGCTCCTCCCGGAATCATCCCCATTTTAGCCAGTTCTTTAACTTCCGGCATAATAGGTATAATATTCGAGTGGAAGAGTATCGAAACATTGGATGCAGCAGCCATCTCGTAGGCATGACCTAAAAGGCCAAATCCGGTAATATCAGTAGCTGCTGAAGCTTTGCAGTTTGCCATTGCCTCGGATGCTTTTTTATTTAGCTGCGACATCTGGGCAATCACAACGGCTGTCAATTCCTTGCTGACTGCATTTCGCTTAATCCCGGTGGTAATAATACCGGTTCCGATCGGCTTGGTCAAATAAAGCCTGTCACCTGCCTTCGCTCCCGCATTAGTCATGATATGTTTGGGATTTATCAGTCCGGTGACTGAAACGCCGTATTTTAGTTCTTTATCTTTGATAGAATGCCCGCCGACAACAACAGCCCCGGCCTCCTCTATTTTATCATTTCCCCCTCTCAGAAGATCAGTAAGGATATCAATAGACATAGTCCCTTCAGGGAAACAGACAATATTAAGAGCCGTAACCGGTGTCCCCCCCATAGCATAAACATCGGAAAGAGCATTGGCTGCTGCAATCTGGCCAAACTGATACGGATCATCAACTATCGGCGGGAAAAAATCCAATGTCTGCACCAGTGCCATATCTTCGCTGATTCGAAATACTCCGGCATCATCGGCCTT
>CAYPUP010000227.1:0-4397 GCA_964413795.1 uncultured Ignavibacteriales bacterium | reverse complement strand
CCTTTGGCGTGTCCAAGACCCAACACAACATAACCAGGGTTTTTCAACATGCCCTTTCACGGGAATGACATATTAACCTGTCAGTCTTCTCTCGCTACCCTTGCGACATCGGTGACTAGATCGTCATCCTTCAATGTAATCAATCGCACTCCCTGAGTGTTGCGGCCAATTACAGTGATCTGATTAACTGACTGCCGATTGGCAATTCCGTGTTTGGTAATCAAGATCAATTCATCGTCATTAAGAACCTCTTTGATCGCCACTACCTCGCCATTGCGTTCGGTGGTTTTGACATTGATAACCCCTTTACCGCCACGATTGGTAATGCGGTAATCATCAATCGAGGTCCGCTTGCCGTAGCCGTTTTCAGTCACAACCAAAAGTGAACTGTCGCGCTTGACCACAACCATTCCGATAACATAATCCTTCTTAGCCAGATTGATCCCTTTTACTCCATAAGCAGTGCGACCCATTGCCCGAACTTTTTCTTCCGGGAAGCGGATAGCCATCCCCTTGCGGGTAGCCAGTATGATTTCAAATGATCCGTCGGTAAGAGCCGCCTCAATTAACTCATCCCCTTCAGGGACATTCATGGCGATTACGCCTATCACGCGTGGATGCGAGAAGGCATCAAGTTGTACCTTTTTGATAATGCCGTTATGAGTGGCCATCACTACATATTGATCCGAAGAGAAATCCTTAACTTTGCAGAAGGCAGTAATTTTTTCATCCTTTTCCATCTGGCACAGGTTTATTATCGGCTTTCCTTTGGCCAGTTTTCCACCTATGGGAATCTGGTGCACTTTAACCCAGTAGCATTTACCTTTGGTTGAGAAGAAAAGAATATACTGGTGGGTTGATGCAATAAAGAGATGCTCGGCGAAATCTTCATCTTTGGTCTTGATGCCCATCACGCCCATCCCGCCGCGCTGCTGGCGGCGATAAGCCGAAACCGAAAGGCGTTTGACGTAGCCAAGATGCGAAATAGTAATAACCATCTCTTCTTCGGCAATGAGATCTTCAACAGTAAGTTCTTCAGCTGCTTCCTGAATCTCTGTCCGGCGGATATCTCCGTATTTATTGGAAATCTCTTCAATTTCCTGTTTGATAATCTGCATCCGTAGGGCTTTGGAATCCAGAATAGCTTTGTATTCGCTGATTTTCTTTATAAGTTCGTGATACTCTTCTTCAATTTTTGTGCGTTCCAAACCGGTCAGCCGCTGCAGCCGCATTTCCAGAATTGCCGTTGCCTGAATCTCGGAGAGTTTGAATTTTTTCATCAACCCGGCATGGGCTGCGGGAGTATCCTTGGATTTTTTAATCAGCTCAATAACGGCATCGATATTATCCAGCGCAATACGATAACCTTCGAGAATATGAGCCCGCTCTTCCGCCTTTTTTAGATCGTACTTTGTCCGGCGAACAACCACTTGATGGCGGTGCTCAATAAAGAATTCAATAAGCTGTTTCAAGCTCAAAAGTTTCGGTTCACCATGATCCAGTGCCAGCATATTGACAGAGAAAGTAGTCTGCATGGTTGTGTGGCTGTAAAGCTGATTCAGAACTATATCAGCCTGCTGATCACGCTTAAGTTCGATCACTATGCGCATACCATCACGATCAGATTCATCCCGAAGATCAGAGATTCCCTCGATTTTTTTATCCCGAACCAGCTCGGCAATTTTTTCCAACAGGTTCGATTTATTGACCTGAAAAGGAATTTCCGAGACAATGATAGCCTCTTTACCGCTTTTCATTTTTTCAATAGCGGCTCTTGCTCGAAGCGGAATATGCCCTTTACCGGTGGTGTAGGCCAGCCTGATCCCCTCGCGGCCATTGATAATCCCACCAGTGGGGAAATCTGGTCCCGGGACAATTTCAATCAGATCTTCATTGGTACATTCCGGATTTTCAATTACATTTATAATCGCCTGTGAAATTTCACCCAGATTATGCGAGGGGATATTGGTCGCCATCCCCACCGCTATACCGGAGATGCCATTACATAATAGATTGGGGAATTTAGCCGGAAGGACTCTCGGTTCCTGACGAGTGGAATCGTAATTTTCCATAAAATCGACAGTCTCTTTTTTGAGATCCTCAAGCATCTCCATCGCAATCGGCGTCAGACGGGCTTCAGTATAACGCATCGCCGCAGCCCCATCACCATCGACCGACCCAAAGTTACCCTGGCCGTCAACCAGTGGATAGCGCATATTAAAATCCTGAGCCATACGTACCAATGTAGGATAAACAACCTGCTCGCCATGGGGGTGGTAGTTACCGGAGGTATCGCCGGCAATTTTAGCGCATTTACGATGTGCTTTACCCGGCATCAAATTCAGATCATTCATGGCCACCAGAATACGGCGGTTGGAGGGCTTGAGTCCGTCGCGAATATCAGGAAGGGCACGATTGGTTATAACCGACATGGAATAATCCATGTAGGAGTTTTTCATCTCTTCTTCAAGAAATATAGTCTCGATCTTTTGTCTTTCTAAGGCCATTTTTTACTCGGAATCCTTATCTTTTCAGGTCATAGAACATAATTTTTAGTTCCTATTAATGTAGGAATAGTAAGGCCGAAAAGCAACAAAAACAATGGCTAAAACGCATGTTTATTTTATTGAATTACAATAAGTTATAAGGTATTTTCGGCGATTTTATTATTGTTGTTGTTATGTATGTCAAAATTGATGAATTTAGTACAATTACTACGAACAAAATTGTCTCGCGAAGTGTGTAATGACTGCAAGTAGTAAAAACAGTAAAGGATCATAATGAACAAAAAAACATGTATAATATTTTTAACTTTAACATTAATTTTATTTGGTAACAATCAAATCACCTCCGCCAAAGATAAATTTGATCTGATGAATCTCATTGGCAACTGGGAAGGTCAGGGATTTTTTGAGATTCCGGTTTCTGGTGGAACAGTCGAAATCGAAGGCGCAGGTACATTTACCTACGATTCAACCAATCATCGCATCCGTACCGCTATGGAGGGATCGAAATTTTTTATAGACTATTCCGATTCTGGCTATCTTCAGCATTACCCTGAAACTGATTCAGTCTCATGGGAAGTCTGGGACAACTGGGGCAAACATGCCATGTACTGGGGGGTAATAGATAACGGCAAGCTGGTAGCCGACCGTATTTTCAAGAAAAAGGGTTATCAGGTCAATGTAACATTTCCTCATCCCGACACCCTCGATTTTCATCTTGTGGTGCACAATAATGATGGCACCAATTACGACAAAGCGGCTTTCCTTCTCTGGCGGGTGAAAGAAAAATAATAAATGAAAACATCCAATAACTGGCAGACCTCGGTCAATGATCTTGTTCATAATTTTCTGAAATCTCTAAACTCATTAGTGCCTGTCATGCGAGCCGCCAGGATTCTCGATGAAAACCTGATCGGTTATGACGATTGGGCGCGGATTTGCGATAATCTGTTTACCATAATGGTCGTGGAGCCGATCCGTGAATCACTTCCGGAGAATGAACACCTTGACTTTGATCTGCCTATGTATAACACCGAATATGAGACTCTTGAACATTTCAGTCTGATACAGATAAACCAAAAAGATGCCATACCTGGGAAATTTTTGACCGAAGAGACCTCTATCTTTTACTGCTTCGAAAGCTCCGGTAAAAATGAAAATGAATTCGATGAACTTGAAACATTCAAAATCGACAGTGATTTTAAGATAATCGAAGAGTCATTCAAAACTATTAAAGCAAGTGGCATCTGTTATACCTGCCTTATTTCCAAAGACGGCCACTGGGAATTGCTTGATAAAATCACAACCCAAATGTATTAAAATATGTACCCGGCAGACACCCTCGTCTGCTGGAATGAAAAATAATCATATCAACCTGTAACATCTTTCAAAAACTATCGTAATAACTATTATTAAGAGATAAAGGTCACCAACTACACTTGAGCATAATACAAGACTTTGGGGAGTAAATAACATGGTTTACAAGGAGTGAATGATGAATTTTAAGAATTACCTCGCTGAAAATATCGCTGTCTTTGAGTTCTCGGGCAAACTCATGGGAGGTGCAAACGCTACCATGTTTCAGGGGCGGTTGATGGAATATATCAATCTGAATAAGAACCGTGTATTACTTGATCTTAATCAGGTTGACTGGACCAACAGTCGCGGCCTGGGAATGCTTCTGCTGGCTCTGACAACGGTTAAAAATTCCGGCGGACGGCTCGCTCTTTCCAATATCGATAATCTGGAATCACTGCTCGCTACCACCCGCCTTGCGACAGTCTTCGAGCATTTCGACAGCAAAGAAAAAGCCATGACAGCCTTGAGAGAAGAGAGGATTGTGAATTAGAAGTTATTTGCTCAACCTAAAATATTTTAATAATTGTTCAATGT
>CAYPUP010000226.1:0-4399 GCA_964413795.1 uncultured Ignavibacteriales bacterium | reverse complement strand
GCGCTCAAAAGAATACTTAACATAACCCACCAGGTGGGTCACCTAAATTTAATTGAACGGGTAGGAATCCTTTCCTGCCCGTTTTTTGTTATGTTGCGTTATGCATTGCAATGCGAAGCGGATCAAAACCTGACTCAAATTCATGGAATTATATCTCCTATAACGGTAGGGCTTGTCTCCGTCGCTATTTTTGCTATAACAAGGTTTTTCAACACGCTTTCACACTGGGAAGAACACTGATATTGTCCAGTATTCGTATTTTTAACAAATATCTTGAAATGTATTATAGAAAAACAAACTTTATGTGCTTCGAGGCTTGAACCTTTGTTAAATATTTCGTATATTATTGCATATGGGAAACTCATACGATTTACAAAAAGAGATAGAAATCAAACTTGATCTCGGTTCGTTTACAAATTATCTGAAACTGCTTGGGTATCTGGGCCAGATTGATAGTGAACTAAAACAAACAAATTGTTTTTTTGATACCGAAGATCATCAGATTTCAAAAGAGGGCTGGGCGCTGCGGGTTCGATTGGAACCTGAGCGGGGTTTAGTTACCGTTAAAAGTAAGACAATAAGTAATGATAAAGCAGCTGTCAGAGAAGAGTTGGAAGCTGAGATCTCTTGTGCTGATGCTGAGAATGTTATTAATCTTAACAATGATATACTGTCCCTTAATATCAAGCCGATTGAATTTGTAAAAGAAAAATGGAATCCATCAGCTTTGTCAAAACTTGTTCATTTTGAAAACAACCGCCAGTGTAAAGAATTCAAAATAGGTGATCATCTCTGCATCTTTGAAATTGATTCAACTTCGTTTTCCGATGGCTCGGTTGATTATGAGCTGGAAATTGAATTAAAAAATGAATCAGAGATTGTTACAATATATGACAACCTGAAAAAATTATTTACCTCGCTTCACATTCATTTTGAGAATCAATCCGCTTCCAAATTCGCCCGCGCTTTGAAACGCGCCAGAATTTTTTAAAATCTTTTAACAATTTCAGATCTTCTTATTCTTCAATATAAATTTTACTTGACAATGTGGACTATGTATGATAATATGATGGTGTGAATGAGGGTTCCAAACTTCCATCGTAACTAACCGCCAGAAAGTAATTATAGTCTGCATCTTAACCGGTGTAATGCCAGGTAGAGGGAAAACGAATCTATAACTGCTGTGGGTGTAGTATGCCTTCAACCGCGAAGGTGTCAGCATTTATGATTCGATGGAGGAGTAGTGAAGTATTGCCGGGAAAGGGAAACCTTTCTGCAATGGTTAACAAGATTACACTACAACTTTGATGGGCAGCCTGATAGATCCTGTAATTTATTTAACGCTGATAATATTCTGTTAATGGCGAAGTTGTTCCTATATGCCGGTTCTACTGTTTTTCTTTTATTAATATCTCAGCTTTATTCCGATTTCCGCTTTTTATCATTTTTTGCTTTAATGCCTCTGCTGGTTAAAGCTTTTAAATGCAAAATGGTTGAAGCCGTCCTGTTAGGGATCTTATTCGGATTTATCTATTTTACCATATACAGTTTGCAAATAACAGACCATAATCTAATTCATATAATTATAAAAATCGTTTTCGGAATTTTGTTATCGACATGCTTTACCTGTTCGGTTTTTTTGATAAGAGAAAAATTCGGATTGAATCCGGTCATAATATCCATTTTCTGGATTGTATTCGAATTTATTTTAATTAAACTCGGATTTATCAACTCTATTTTAGGCGGGGAAAATATAACGCAGGGATATTTTTATGGAGTTTCGGTTTTTTTTGGGTTTTTGATAATATCTCTGATTATTGTATTTCTTAATATCCTGATTATTTTTGCATTTGATTTTATTTTATGCTGGGCGAAGAGCCGACAGGCAGAAATGCCAAGCAGTGGGAGAATTTGGAACCTTTACACTAATGTCGGTTTCTTCGCCGATAATTATTTTCTTAATCCGGATACACGAGGACCTCCATTAATCATCTATCAATCGAAGTCTTGAAAATAAAATATATTTTGGTGAAAAGGAGGAACTGAAGATGAAAAAAGTTATCTTTTTGATAACAATATTTATGTTATTAACACTTAGCAGTAATGCCTTTGCAGGTTCAAAATGGTTTCAAACGAGTGGTTTTCCTCTTGGAAGCAACTGTATTGCAACTGTTACTACTGGAGATACTAATTGTTTAACGGCCAGCAACGCAAGCTATAATAATGGAATTGTTACTTACCTTGTCGCTTGTAATAATGGAAATTGTAATACGAATGTCCGTATAAAAGTTGAATGTGATGGAGTCTCCAAAACTTTATTAGTAGATTTTGAATGTGTCGTATGCGGAGCAAATACATATCCCTCAGAAGTGGCATGTATTCCAGATATATGTACTGCCGGAGGAAATACCGAAGGAGATGCTCTTGATGTGACAGCCTGTGCTTATGATCCACCACCCGTTCCGTCACTTTCAACCTACGGTATAATTTTGTTATTTGTTTTATTAATAATTTCGACTGTTTATGTAATAAGAAAAAAGTCACCCGGGGCTGTCAATTTGTAATAATTAAAACTCTCAATAAGAAGGGTGGAATCATTTCCACCCTTTTTTATTTTTTTTATAGCTAAAAAAAATGGGACGCCGCTGGAGGAGGCCTGCGGCGCCCCGGTAGCTGATGACTTTGGGCGAATCATCAGTTACTTAAGTGGTGTTCTCACCAATATTACCTGCTCACGCAGATAATATATTTTTATGGACAAGCCGGCGGATTTGATCCGCTTTTAAATAAGTATTCGACCAAATATATTAAATCCGTTAAACCAACCTCTGAACCTTCAGTTATGACTCCATCTGCATTACCTTCTTCGATGCAAACCGGAGCGGAACCTTCCCGGTACAAATAATTTACCAGATAAACCAAATCGGCGACATTAACAGGTCCCCCCGGACCATTGATGCCATCGGCATTACCTCGATGATAGCAGCAGCTCGAACTACCTGTTCTTTGGATAACAACTGGAATTTCGTAGACACCTCTAAAAGCAACTTCAGCCGACAAAAAATGTCCATCGCCATTGTAATTAAATAGTTCTCCCAGGGTTAGTAATGCTTCGGGCAGGCAATCATCAGGTGCTCCGGTAAATGAAGGAAGGGGTAAGTTCTCTGTTATTTCCACATCATTATAATCAAATACTTTATTAGATACTAAAAGAGTATCCAGCTCAAAGTTTTGCGAAAAGGAATTGTCAAAACAACTATCCCAATAAAAACTCAAAGGATAGAATTGACCGGGATTGCCATGAGTTTCAAAGAAAATACTTCCAAGCTGTAATGAGCTGTCCAGATAACAGGTTCCTGGATTGGCATTTTTAAAAGCATAGACATGTAATAATGATGTAGAACAGGGGAATCCCCCGCAATCAGGATCCTGGTAAATATTAAACCAGACGGAGTTCCATTCACATTCCGGTATATATATCATACCATCCGTACCAGTCTAATCCTTTTGGCGTCAAAGCCTCTGAATTGTATTTGATCGTGAAATCGATTCGTTGAAATTCTAATGATGGAACCATAAGATCCAGAAAAATTGGTACTTCGAGGTCGGGTCCGGAAGTGGCATTAGTATTTGTCTCAATAACTATAACAGCCTGCGGTGTTTGAGCATAAGCAGAAAAAACATTGGCGATTATTATAATAGAGAAAATAAAAAAGAATTTTGGTGAGGAAATTCTGCACATAAAAAAAGCCTCGTTTAAGATTAAAAAACTTACCCCTTATTAACATTGTCGGGTTCAGATTTTTAAAACGATAGCAGTTTTTAAATAGGCAGTTAGTTACCTTTTTTTGATAAGTATTTCGCTACGTACGCTCATGTATAACAATTCGGTGAATGTATGTCAAGGAAAATTTATCCATTTTTTAATTAAGATATGATTGATAGCGGCTTGACCGCAGTATATATTAATGTGCAATGGATATTTTTGACGATAAAAAAGACCGCGCTGTCGATCATAACGTATTGAAAATTAGACCGTTAGCCGACAGGATGCGACCGCAGAATTTTGATGATTTTGTCGGACAGGAAAAAATTGTAGGAATTGGAACGCCTCTTAGGCTCGCGATTGAAAGCGATAAGATCGCTTCGATGATATTTTGGGGTCCACCAGGAACAGGTAAAACAACTCTTTCAGAATTGATAGCCAATACTACTAACGGACAGTTCATCCCGTTTTCTGCGGTATCCTCTTCTATTAAAGATGTTAAAGCTATAATCTCAAAAGCGGGCAACTATTATAAAATGAGCGGACGGCGGACATTTATATTTATTGATGAGATCCACCGCTTCAACAAAGCTCAGCAGGATGCCTTTCTTCCCTATGTCGAAAAAGGTGACA
>CAYPUP010000225.1:0-4420 GCA_964413795.1 uncultured Ignavibacteriales bacterium | reverse complement strand
GGACTTTAAATAGTCTGGATCGAATCGGAAACAGGTCGTTTACTTTTGATCTGTCAGGTCCGATCCCTGGATTTAATCCGAAGAAATATAATTTCTTTGTAACCGGTGAGTACTTCAAAAATCCGACATATTTACCAATGAACGAACAGCTATCCAAAACCGGAACCGGTAAATTAACCTTCCAGTCTGGTAATCGCACAAAATTGAAAACCATAGTCTCGTATAATGATCAGCATGGCCATATTTATGACCATCGTGATGTAAACAATATTTCATATGACTTCAATCTGGATGGATTACCAAAATTTGAAAAAAATGCTTATCTGATTGGATTTAGCGGTGACTATGCTTTTAATGAGAGATTTGTCATGACCGCATCAGTCAATCAATTCTACACTAAAACCAAAGCTGCTCCCGACAAGCTTTTTGATACATATTGGAAGGATTGGCCCGGATACAGTGAAGATGCCAATGGTGTCTACAATGGTACAATTCACCAGGATAACTATTTAGGTGATCCTGATTATTCTGACCCGTCTCAGATAGTTGGATTTACAACCGGTGATGATTTTGTGCCAAGGTACAGTTTCAGAGAAGCCAAATATAGCGCTTTCTCTTTTAATGTAATTAATCAGATTAATAAGTGGAATCAGATTAAGACCGGATTTGAGTATCGCCAGGAGGATACTCATTGGGATAATAAACAATTCTATAATACTAATCCATATGGCGAGATATATGACAGTAAACCTGAATATGTTTCTTTATATCTCCAGGATAAAATGGAATATGATTATTTCATTATAAACCTTGGTCTTCGTTATGATTACAGAAACTCAGATTTGACCTACAATATTACTCCTCGTGAGTTTGAACCGACTTATAAGAAGGCGGATTCGAAGAGCAGAATTTCGCCAAGATTGGGAGTCTCTTTCCCGATTTCAGAAAAGACGGTCATGCATTTCAACTATGGTCTCTATTACCAGACCCCTCTCTACTATTATATGAACACCAATCTTCAGGGTGATATCACATCCGGTCTTCCGCTGTTAGGTAATCCGGATCTTGAACCCGAAGAGACCATTTCATATGAATTGGGTTTGAATCATCTAATTGGTGATGCAATTCGTCTTAATGTTACGGCTTATTATAAGGATATTCAGGATCTGGTTACAACCCGTTCATCTTACAAAGTAGCCGGTAACTCTGTTACATACTTTGATAATGATGATTATGGTTCTGCCAAAGGTATAGATTTATCAATCGAAAAACTTCCAAATTCGAGTAATTTCAGCGGTTCTATTTCTTACAGCTATATGACTGCCCGGGGAATTGGTTCTGATGCTATGGACCCATACTATACTTACCTCACATCAATAACCGATACTCTGTCTCCGGTAAGAGAGTATGCTCTTGATTTTGACCAGCGTCATACCATAAATGCTGTTATGAGCTATCGTGTTCCTTCCGATTGGCAGGCTGATCTCTTTGGTATGGGATTGCCGGGTGCCTGGGGAGTGACGATGGTTGGTAATTATGGATCAGGCTTACCATATACTCCGACTGATGATGCCGGCAACCGTCTTGGTGATCTTAATGAAGGGCGCCTTCCGGCTACATATTCGGTCGATATGCGATTCAATAAGGATTTCAGCCTGAGATCTAATAATATGTCGATGAGCTTCTTTGTTGAAGTTGATAATTTATTTAACCGAAGAAATGTCATTAATGTCTATTCCCGTACAGGTTTAGCCAATAACGATGGAATTAATAATACTGCCAGTTTAGGGGTTAGTCAGGAAGATTTGGATTATTACGATGATCTTTATGATAATGATCCCCAAAACTATTCACCTCCCCGGACTATCAGAACCGGGCTGCAATTAACTTTTTAAGGCCGGAGAGATAAAATTATGAAGACAAAACATTATTTCAGGATAATCTGTCTGGCTATAGCGGTGTTGATCTTGTTGCAGATGAGTACTGCATTTGCAATGAGACCTCCTGATCGGACATTAACGCATCCGTTTGATTTTCCGACTAAGTCACCGCGGCCAACGACAGTCGATATGATTACTCATAACGTGAGTAATATAGTAACCACAATTGATAACTGGGGTTACATAGGAGGCTACTCAGCTTACGGGTATCCTTCAGGTGAATGGCCGCGCAATTCCGGTCATTCATATATAGCTGAAATCAAGTACTGGATGGGTGTGGTAACTCCTTCCGGAGATTCACTGTTAGCCAATTCAGCCGACGATTTTGAAGCTATTCCTAACAATGATTTTGCAGATAATCCCTATAAAATACTCCTCTCAACGGATGAGTCGCGTTATTACAACTACGATCTCTCCGATACTGTTGGACTTGGACACGGTTATCCGGCTTATGGTTGGAGAATTTGGGATGCTGAAGAATCAATGTGGGATTACAATGAAGTGTTTAACAGTCTTTCCACGAGCTATGCTCCGGGTGGTCCAACTTCCCAGCAGGATTCTCATTATCGATTTGGCGATATTGCCGGTGGCGATCCTTTGATGGGGCTGGAAATTGCCCATACTATGTATTCCTGGAATTACTGTTATAATGAAGATTTCATGTTTGTTGTCTTGGATATCACCAATACTTCTGATGTCGATTTTTCAAATTTTGCCTTTGGATTATACATTGATATCGACGTTGGTGGTGAGGATGGTCAGGGTGGAAATGGCCGTTTAGAAGATATGGTTGCATTCGATTCTCTCGAAAACCTGGCTTGGACCTATGATGTGGTAGGGACAGATCCGGGTTGGGGACCATTGGTCAAGACCGGTATCTGCGGAACTAAACTGTTGGAAACACCTGACAATATCGGTATGACTGCTTTTCGTACCGGTTCCTGGGATTTCCTGCCGGACGAAGATCCGGGCAGGTTGGAAATGATTGCATCAAATCAGTTTGATGAATCACTACCGCCAACTGACCAGTATTATCTGCAGTGTACAAACGGCATTGACTTGACTGCCGGTAAAACGGTAAGAGTCGTGTATGCCATTATTGCCGGTGCTGACGAAACCGATTTTAGAAATAATGCCCAGTTAGCTCAGGATTTGTATGACAATAATTTTATTGGACCGGAACCGCCGGCAACCCCGACTCTCAAAGCGAGGCATGGTAATCGGAAAGCATACTTAAGCTGGAATGATACGGCTGAAGTAAGTCTGGATCCTATGTCTGGTGAAAATGATTTTGTCGGTTATAAATTATACCGCAGTAATAATCAGGGAAAAACCTGGGGTATTATAGATTATCAAACCGGTAACAATTGTATGACTATAGATTATAATCCGGTTGCTCAATATGCTATAAGTTCCCCCGGTGATCCTATTCCGCACTCATTTATAGACACGGGTCTTTATAATGGGGTAGAATACTGGTATTGTTTGGCGGCTTTCGATGGGGGAGACACTGCCGTAGGTATTGATCCTCTCCAGTCGGGTTTTGGCGTAGCTGATGAAGCTAAAAATATTATAAAGGTTATGCCGACTCCTGATCCAGCGGGTTTTTATGATGCTGCCGGTACGGTGACTCATGTCTATAATGGCAATGATGAACAATCGGATGGTGAAGTAATTCCGGTAATTTTTGACTCCGATGAATTACAGGGTGCTGATTATAAAGTGGTTTTTGAAGATACCCCCGCCAGAACATACTGGCATCTGATAAATGTCACAACCGGAGACACAATTCTGGCTAATCAAACTCAGACCAACCTGGAAGATCAGGGCGAGTATGAAGTTGCCCAGGGATTGCGGGTCGTTGTTAATGACGGCGATCTTTTGCCGGCCAGTAACGGTCAAACATCATTTGGCGGATCGGATACTACCTTCTATATGGATGTATTCTATGGCCCTGCTCTGCCGGCTCTTACCGGTGATCCCGATGATGCTTTTGGGTATGCTCAGTATCGTAATAATTATGAAATCAGATATACCGCTGATTCAACCAGAGCTACCTGGATACTCGATGGTTTCTATGGTGAAGATAACCCCATAATGGTTCCTTTTGAAGTCTGGAACACATCTACCAATGAACAAGTCTCATTGGCAGTGTATGATTTTGATGAGAACTTTGTCTGGGATAGTTATGATCTTTTAACGATAGTTGATTATCCATATGATAGTACTCAATCTGTGACTGAGTTTGCCTTCCCTTACTATTATGGATGGATGTTCGGATTTGATTACACTCTACCGGATCCAGTTGAAGGAGATGTCTTCACTTTAGAAGGAGCTCCTTTAAATGGCCCCGATGACGAGTTTACGTTCAAAGCCGATGGAATAAATATGGCCGCCGCCACCGATGGCTTAAAGAATATCAAAGTAGTGCCGAATCCGTACTTTGCTCAATATAACCCTATGGTTGAAACATCAGAGGG